>DATBGJ010000493.1:0-16511 GCA_036558045.1 Thermoanaerobaculia bacterium | reverse complement strand
GCCCATCCAACTGCAGAGGGTGGTGAAGGCCTTCTTGACCTCCGCCGAGGCGTTGGGGGTGTTCTGCTCCAGGCCCTCCTCCCACGCCTCGCACATCTGTTCCTTGCTGACGTCGTAGATGAAGTGCATCACCATGCGGCGCGGCTCGTCCGTGCCCAGCACCTTGGCTGCGTTCTTCTCCTTCTGCGGCAGATAGAGGCCGCCGACGTAGACCTTGATGATGAGCTTCTTGCGCAGGCCCATGCCGTTGAGGACGAGGGTCTGGCCCTTGGCCTCGACCTTGTCGGGCAGGGTGATGCCGGAGAGCGTGCCGGCGCCGGCGGGCACGGCCAGCAGCAGGGCGAGGACGGGGGCGTATAGAATTCGCATCGGGTTCCTCCAACGAAGTTGAGCTCCGGGTTCCGGCGGCAAGTTTAGCCGAATCAAGGCCCGCCGCCGCAACTCGGGCGGCGAAGCCGGCGTATCTCAGCCCCGGGATGAAGACCGATGCCGAGCTGGTGGCGGGCGCCCTGCGGGGCTCCCAGGACGCGTACCGCGAGCTGGTGAAGCGGTTCGAGCGCCCCGTCTATAGCCTGGTGCTGCGCATGGTCCAGGACCCGTCGGCCGCGGAGGACCTGGCGCAGGAGGTGTTCGTCAAGGCCTTTCGCCGCCTCGACAGCTTCGATCCGCAATGGAAGTTCTCGAGCTGGCTGTTCAAGATCGCGCACAACACCACCATCGACCATCTCCGCCGGGGGACGCCGGAGACGGTGCCCCTGGAGGGGGAGGAGGACGAGAAGGGTGGGCTCGGCGCCGTGCTCGCCGACGCGTCGGCGGAGGACCCCCGGGCGGCGGCGGAGCGGCGCGACCTGGCGCGGTCGCTGGAGCGCGCCATTTCCCGCCTGCGGCCCGAGTACCGGCAGGCCGTGCTGATGTTCTACGCTCATGGGGCCTCGTACCAGGACATCTGCGAGGTCACCGGCCTGCCGCTGGGCACGGTGAAGACGAACCTCCATCGGGCGAGGAAGGAGCTCGCCGAGACGATGACCGCTCTCGGCTGGGGGCCCGCCGGCGGCGGCCCGGGCGCTGAAACCGGAAGAGCGCCGGCCTCGTAAGGCGGGTCAGAGGAGAAAACGACGGATGCGCCCCTCCCATCAGCACGCACTCGACCGCTGGCTCGCCGCCGAGCTGGACGCCCGGCCGGAAGCGGCCGACTCCGCGCTGCGCGAGCTGTTCGAGGCGCTGCCCCTGATCGCGCCGCCGGCCGGCTTCGCCGACCGGGTGCTCGTGCGGGCCGGCCTCCCGGCGGCCCGGCGCGACCTCTTCGCTTCGCGCGCCGTGCGGCTGGTGCTGGCGGCCTGCCTGGTCGCCGGCGGCCTCGGAGCCCTCTGGCTGCCGCCGACCCTGCGGGCTCTCGCGGGCCTGTGGAGCCTGAGCGGCTTCGTGCGTGCCGGGGTGGAGGGGCTGATCAGCGTCACCCAGTGGCTGGCCTCGGCGCTGCGGCTCGGCGAGCTGCTGGTCACCGTCGGCCGCACCCTCACCGAGCCGCTGACGCTGCCGCAGGTGACCGCCGTGCTGGTGATCTGCCTGCTGGCGTCGAGCCTCGGGCTTCGTTTTCTCCGTGACCAAATCACAGGTGAGAGGAATTGGACCTATGTCGACCCCGTCTGAAGTGACTCGCAGATTTTTCGGGAAGGCCGCCCTGCGCGCAGCGGCGATCCTCCTCGTTCTCGTTTCCATGGCGGCCTACGCCGCTCCTGCGCCGCAGTCCACCGCCAATCCGCCGGCCTCGGCCACGGAACGCGAGGAGCTGCGGCAGACGATCGAGAGCCGTTACGAGGTGCTGCCGATCAGCGGCGGCATCGCGCTCAAGCCCCGCCTGGCCCGGGCCGGGGTCCGCACCATCGAGGTGACCGGCCAGGAGGTGGCGGTCAACGGCGAGAAGGTCAGCCCGCGCACGCTCCGCGATTGGCTGGGCGAGGACGCCGAGCCGGTGCTCCGCCTCCAGGCCCTCCCCGCCGCCGAGCAGCGCCAGGTGTTCGCCCTGGACGCCGCGGCGCCGCCGAGCCGTCCCGAGCCGGGCGCCGCGGCCGCGACCGAGGGTGAACAGGAGGTCACCGAGGTCACGGAGACGCCGGAGACCTCGGAATTGCCGGAACCGGCGGAACCGGCCGAGCCGGCGGGCCCCACCCGCCACAGCACCGGCGACCGGGTGAACGTCGGCGGCAGCGTCACCGTCTCCAAGGGCGAGGTGGTGAGCGAGGCCGTGGCCGTGGGCGGCAGGGTGACGGTGGAGGAAGGCGCCGAGGTCATGGACGGCGCCACCGCCATCGGCGGCTCCGCGCGCATCGACGGCAAGGTCGGCGGCGAGGTGGTCTCGGTCGGCAGCGGCGTCTTCCTCGGCCCGCATTCCGTGGTGGACGGAGCCGTCACCAGCGTCGGCGGCCGCATTCACCGCTCGCCGGGCGCCGTGGTCAACGGGCCCACCTCCGAAGTGGCGCTGCCGTTCGTCCGCCACGACGGCGACTGGTGGAACTGGGATTGGGACCGGGACCATTGGCGATTCCCGTTCTGGGGAGGCGTGTCGGACGTCCTGAGCAGCTTGTTGAAGCTCATCCTGATGGGCCTGCTCACCTGCCTCGTCCTGCTGGTAGCGCGGGGGCCCCTGGAGAGGGTGGACCGGCAGCTCACGGCCCAGCCGTGGCCCTCGGTGGCCGCCGGCATCGCCAGCTTCATCTCCTTCATCCCGCTGTTCCTCGTGGTGACGGTGCTACTGGCGATCACCATCATCGGCTGCGTGTTCTACCTGCTCTACCCGTTCCTCTTCCTCTATCTGGCCCTGCTGCTCCTGCTCGGCTACGCGGCGGCCGCCTATCGGCTGGGACGCTGGATGGAGATCCGCTTCAATCGGAGCTTCGGCGGGCCGTACGCGGTGGCGCTGGTGGGGGTCTTCCTGATCCAGATCTGGTCGGTGCTCGCCGACTTGCTCGATCTGCTGCCGGGCCCCTTCGGGTTCTTCTCCTTCACGGTGGGAGCGTTCGGAGTCCTCGTCCAGACCGCCGCCTGGGTCGCCGGCTTCGGCGCCGTGGTCCTCGCCCGCTTCGGATTGGAGCCGGGCTACTGGCCGCAACGGGGCGCGCCGGTGCCGCCGCCGCCCTATACACCGCCGCCCGGACCCACGCCGCCGCCGCCGTCCCCGCCGGATCAGTTGCCGCTCAGCGAGCCGCGGTGGGAGGAGCCGGAGGCGAATCCGGAGGGGTATGAGGGAACGGAGCCGCCGCGGTAGCGGGTGAGGTCAACCGCTCCGCCAACCGCGAAAAACGGGCGCGCACCCGGCGGTTTCCGACGGCGATGCGCAGGGCGCGCTCCTCGCCCACCAGGATCGCCAGCCGCTTGGCGCGGGTGAGTGCCGTGTAGAGGAGGTTCCGCTGCAACATCACGTAGTGCGTGGTGTGCAGCGGAATCACCACGCACGGGTACTCGCTCCCCTGCGCCTTGTGGATCGTGCAGGCGTAGGCGAGCACCAGCTCGTCGAGGGAGCCGAAGTCGTAGGTCACCTCGCGGCCGTCGATCGCCACGGTCAGGAGCTGGTCCACCTCGTCGATCTTCCGCACCCGCCCGATGTCGCCGTTGAAGACCTCGAGGTCGTAGTTGTTCCGCACCTGCATCACCTTGTCGCCGACGCGCAGGCTGCGGCCGCCGCGGGTCACCGTCGCGCCCTCGGGGTTGAGCAGATCGCGCAGCGTCGCGTTCAGGCTCTCGGTGCCGAGGGGACCGCGGTTCATCGGCGTCAGCACCTGGATCTGCTCGCGGGGATCGAAGCCGAACTTCGCCGGGATGCGCCGCGTCACGAGCTGGGAGATGGTGTCGACGATCTCCGCCGGGTCCTTGCGCTCGAAGAAGAAGAAGTCGCCGTCGCTGTCCACGGACTCGTAGATCGGCATCGTGCCCTGGTTGACGCGGTGGGCGTTGACGACGATCAGGCTGCGCTCGGCCTGGCGGAAGATCTCGGTCAGCTTGACGACCTCGACGGCTTCCGAGCGGATGAGGTCGGCGAGCACGCGGCCGGGACCCACCGAGGGGAGCTGGTCGGCGTCGCCCACCAGGATCAGGCGGCCGTGGTCGGGTACCGCGCGCAACAGGTGATAGGCGAGCACGGCGTCGAGCATCGAGGCCTCGTCGACGATCAGCAGGTCGCAGGAGAGCGGGTGCTCGCGGTTGCGGTCGAACTGCCGCGTCTGAGCGTTGAACTCCAGCAACCGGTGCAGGGTGGCCGCCTCGCCGCCGGTCGCCTCGGCCAGGCGCTTGGCGGCGCGGCCGGTAGGGGCGGCGAGCAGCACTCTCTGCCGCTTCTTCTCCAGGATCTCGACGATGCCGCGCACGAGAGTCGTCTTGCCGGTGCCGGGGCCGCCGGTGATCACCAGCACCTTGCGGGTGAGCCCGGCGCGGATGGCCTGGCGCTGCTCGCGGGCCAGCGCGATGCGCTCCTGCTTCTCGAACCAGTCGAGGGCGCGGTCGAGATCGATCTCCAGCGGCAGCGGCGGCTGGGCGAGCAGCGTCCGCAGGCGCGCCGCGACTCCCGACTCGGCGGCGTGCAGCGACTTGAGATAGACCGCCTGCTCGGCCGGATCAAGGAGCTTCTCAACGACGATCTGCTCCGTCTCCGCAAGGGCCGCGACGCCCAGCTCCACGCGCTCGGCCGGCGCCGCGAGAAGCTTCTCCGCCTCCTCGATCAGCGTCTTGCGCGGCAGGTAGAGATGCCCCTGGTTCGCGCCCTCGCCCAGCAGGTAGAGCGTGCCCGCCTCGATGCGCTGCGGCGCGTCGGGCGGCACACCGAGGGCGGCGGCGATCTTGTCCGCCGTCTTGAAGCCGATGCCGTAGACGTCCGCGGCTAGGCGGTAGGGGTTCTCCCGCACCAGCGCGTTGGCCTGGGGGCCGTAGGCCTTGTAGATCTTGATCGCGTAGTGGGTGGAGACGCCGTGCGACTGCAGGAAGATCATCACCTCCTTGATCTCCCGCTGCTCGGTCCAGGCGCGCAGGATGTCGCGGCTGCGCTTCGGCCCGATCCCCTCCACCTCGGTCAGCCGGTGCGGCTGGTTCTCGATGACGTCCAGGGTCTCCAGGCCGAAAGCCTTCACCAGCCGCGCCGCCATCACCTTGCCGATGCCGCGGATGAGCCCGGAGCCCAGGTACTTCTCGATGCCGGTGACCGTCGCCGGCACCACCGTGGTGTAGGAGGTCACCCGGAACTGCTTGCCGTACTTCGGGTCGTTGATCCAGGCGCCGAGGAGCCGCAGGTTCTCCCCCGGCTGCACGCCCAGCAGATTGCCCACCGCGGTCACCAGGTCGCGGTGACCCGGCGCGGCGAGCCGCACCACGCTCCAGGCGTTCTCCTCGTTGGTGAAGACGATGCGGTCCAACACCCCTTCGAGAGTCGTCGCGCCGTCGCCGGAGGGAGGGTTGAAAGGAAGCGTCATAGCCGATAGAGCGCAAAGAGTTTATCCTCACCGCCGTCTGTGCCAAAATGGCCCGCGCATGCCCGAGAAGCCCCTGGTCCTGGTGATCGACGACGAAACCGGCTCCCGCGAATCGATGGCCATCGCCCTCGAGAAGGCCGGGCTCGCCGTGCGCACGTTCGACGACGCGCGCAAGGCGCTGGAATATCTCGACGAGAACGACCAGACCCGCCTCGCCGTGTGCGACCTGCGCATGCCCGGCATGGACGGCCTGGGCTTCCTGCAGGAGGTGCGGGAGAGGAAGCTCGACCTCTGCGTCATGCTGGTGACCGCCTACGGCTCCATCGAATCCGCCGTGGAGGCGATGCGGGTGGGCGCCGACGACTACCTCACCAAGCCGGTCGACCTCTACGAGCTGCGCCAGCGGGTGATGAACCTGATCGAGAAGCAGCAGCTCAAGGAGGAGGTCTCGAACCTGCGCGAGATGCTCGACAAGCGCTACGGTTTCGAGAGCATCATCGGCCGCTCGGCGCCGATGGAGCACCTCTTCGAGCAGATGCGGCTGGTGGCGCCCACGCGCTCCAGCGTGCTCGTCATCGGCGAGAGCGGCACCGGCAAGGAGCTGGTAGCGAACGCGCTGCACCGCGCCAGCCCGCGCCGCAACGAGCGCTTCCTCGCCATCAATTGCGGCGCCATCCCCAGCGACATCCTGGAGAGCGAGCTGTTCGGCCACGAGCGCGGCGCCTTCACCGGCGCCGTGGCGCGCAAGATCGGCAAGTTCGAGCTGGCCCACCGCGGCAGCCTGTTCCTCGACGAGATCAGCGAGCTCTATCCCGAGCTGCAGGTCAAGCTGCTGCGGGTGCTCGAGGAGCGGCAGGTCATGCGTGTCGGCGGCAGCGAGCTGATCCCGGTCGACTTCCGTCTCATCGCGGCCACCAACCGCGATCTGGAGAAGGAGGTCTCCGACGGCCGCTTCCGCGAGGACCTCTACTACCGGCTGAAGGTGGTGACGCTGCGCATCCCGCCGCTGCGCGAGCGGCCGGGGGACATCCCGCAGCTCGCCGAGCACTTCCTCAACCTCTTCGGGCAGGAGCACGGCAAGCCGCCGATGCGGCTGAGCCAGGGAGCGCTGGAGCTGCTGTCGCGCTATGCCTGGCCGGGCAACGTGCGCCAGCTCCGCAACGTCATCGAGTCGGCCGTGGTCTTCACCCAGGGGGAGGAGATCGGCGCCGCCGACCTGCCGGTCGAGGTGCGGGAGTCTTCCACCGTCTCCACCACGGGTCTGCCGGTGCAGTCGGTGGTGGGGGAGCCGCGCACCATGGCGGACATCGAGCGCCAGGCGATCCTCGAGACCCTGGCGCGCACCGCCGGCCATCGCGCGCGGGCGGCGGACATCCTTGGCATCGGCCTGCGCACGCTGCAGCGCAAGCTCAAGGAGTACAAGGATGAAGGCTTCATTGAGGAGGATTGAGGAGGGACGATGGAGCTCCATACCGAAGTGCTGATCCACAACGAGATCCTGGGCGTGAAGGGGGGCAAGGGGGTGCTGCTGCAGATCAGCGGCGACGGCTACTACGAGGTGAACTGCCAGTTCGGCGAGCGGGTTCACCGCACGCTGCTGCCGATCCAGGGCACGGTGCTGATCAGCCGCGAGCCGGAGGACACCACGCGCTCCGATCTGGAGATCGAGCGCTGATGGCCGCGAGGCTCTCGGTCAACGTCGATCACGTCGCCACCCTGCGGCAGGCCCGCAAGAGCTGGTATCCCGATCCGGCCGAGGCGGCGCGCCTCGCCGAGGACGCCGGCGCCTCCGGCATCACCGTACATCTGCGGGTGGACCGCCGGCACATCCAGGACTCCGACGTCGAGCGCCTGCGCGCGAGCGTCCGCGGCAAGCTCAACCTGGAGATGTCGAGCGCCGAGGACATGGTGCGCATCGCCCGGCGGGTCAAGCCGGACCAGGTGACGCTGGTGCCGGAGCGGCCCGAGGAGGTGACGACGGAAGGGGGGCTCAACCTGCTCCTCTACGAGCGGCGCATCGCCGAGGTGGCCGGCCGTCTGGCAGCGGACGGCATCGCCGTGTCGCTGTTTATCGATCCGGACTCGCAGCAGCTCCAGGTGCTCGGCCGTCTCGCCGGCCACGGCGTGACCGGCTTCGAGGTCAACACCGACGCCTACACCCGCGCGCAGGAGGCGGCCGCACTGGAGAGCGAGCTGCGCCAGGTCGCCGAGATGGTGGAGCAGGGGCAGGCGGCCGGCTTCCGCGCCTACGCCGGCCATGGGCTGCGCACCGACAACGTCGGCGCTATCGCCTCTCTTCCCGGCATGGAGGAGCTGAACATCGGCCACTTCATCGTCAGCCGGGCCGTCATCGTGGGCATGGCGGCCGCGGTGCGGGAGATGCTGGCGGCGATGAAGGGTTAGCCTTTTCTTCGCCGGTTCCTGATCCGGTACAGGCGCTCGGTAAAGCCACCCTCTTTCTCGAACGCCTCGGCCTGTACCGCCAACTGGCGGTCGAGCAGGTAGCAGCAGAGGTTCAACAGAGAGAGCGCTGCGTTGGCCACCAGGGTGGAGGAGCTCAAGGACTGACACGGACTTTCACGGACGGACACGGACGAAGTTGCGGCTTTTCTGTCCTTGTTCGTCCGTGTCCGTCCCTGTTCGTCCTTCACCCATGCGCGTACTTCCTCCACCGTGCCGCAGCGCCTCTTCTTGAAGCGCGCCAGGGCCGGGTGCTCCGGTGATAGTAGCGGCAACCCCCGTTGCCGCAGGAAATCCTCATAGTCGAGCCGCAGCTCCTCCAGGCTGGCGCGCGCCACGTTGGTGAGCTTGAGCTCGGTCCTCTTCGAAGTTCCCGACGCCTGGCTTCCCTCGGCGATGTTCTGTACTCCGCTGCGCGCCGCCTGCACCATCTGATCGCGGGTCCGGCTGCCGCGCTCGACGTACCGCTCGCAGAAGCGCACCGTGACGTCGTAGAGCAGTTGCGCCAACTGGAAGCTCCTCAGCTTCCTGTATCCGCCGTGCTTCGGGATCAGCGGTTCTTCAGGTTTCACGATGAAGATTGTACTGCGGGGAATCCCGCCGCTATGAGAGACTAGGCGCCCAATGGAGCCCATACCGCCGCCGCCCCGCCGCAGCCGGGGAGTCCGGATCTACCTGATCGTCGCCACGGCCCTCTTCGGCTTGTCGCTGCTGCCGGCGGCGATGGCCGCCCTGATGTCTCCCATGGCCTTCGACGCGGGCGAATCGCGGGAAGCTTGGACCTTCGTGCTCCTCGTCTGGGCCTACCCGGTCCTGGTGATCCTGGGTCTCCTGGCAGCCTGGATTCTCTACGCCGCCAGGGCTTACCGGACGGCCATCGCGGCCAGCCTGCTGCCGCTGTTGGATGGCGCCGCGCTCGCGGCGCTGTTCATGATTTGGGGCTGACCCCGGTCAACCCAGCTCCCCGCGGATCGCCACCGCCAGCTCCTCGGCCAGCGCGTCGATCATCTCCTGCTCGGGGCCTTCGATCATGATGCGGGCGAGGGGCTCGGTGCCGCTGTAGCGGAGGACGAGCCGGCCGTCCTCTCCCAGGCGCTCCTCGACGGCGCGGGCCTTGGCGGCGACGGCGGGCAGGTTCTTGAAGTCCACCTTCCTCGCCACCTTCACGTTGAGCAGGATCTGCGGGTAGCGCCGGAAGGGCGCCAGCAGCTCTGACAGCGGCCGGCCCGCCTGCTGCCGGATCCAGGCCATCTGGACGGCCGTCAGCAGACCGTCGCCGGTGGTGGCGAGGTCGCTCTCCACGATGTGGCCGGACTGCTCGCCGCCGAGGCGGATGCCCTCCTGCCGCATCGCCTCGACCACGTAGCGGTCGCCCACGCTGCAGCGCACGACGCCGATGCCCTCGGCCGCCAGGGCCCTCTCGAGCCCGAGGTTGCTCATCGAAGTGGCCACGATCTGGGGAGGAACCAGCCGGCCGCCGCGGTGCAGGAAGGTGGCCCAGAGATAGAGGATGGCGTCGCCGTCGCGCACCTCGCCGCGCTCGTCGGCGAGGATGCAGCGGTCGGCGTCGCCGTCGAAGGCGGCGCCGAGGTCCGCTCCCTCGGCGGCGACGCGCGCCGCCATCTCGGCGGGCGCCGTCGAGCCGCAGCCCTCGTTGACGTTGCGGCCGTTGGGCTCGGCGTGGAGCAGGATGACCTCCGCGCCGAGGCGCTCGAAGAGCTCCCGCGCGTAGAAGGAGGAAGCGCCGTTGCCGGCGTCGAGCACGGCGCGCAGGCCGTCGAGCGGACGCTCGCCGGGGACGGTCGTGGCGAGATGGCGCAGGTAGCTCTCGCGCAGGTCCGCGTCGATCGCGGGCCGGTCCGGCGGCAGGTCCGCAACGCTCTGCTCCCGATCCGCCAGCAGCCGGCGCTCGAGCCTCAGCTCGTCCTCGTCGCTCCACTTGGTGCCCTGCGGATCGATGAGCTTGATGCCGTTGTCCGGATACGGATTGTGGCTCGCCGAGACGACGACGCCGGCCGCGGCGCCGGTGTGGCGCGCGAGGTAGGCCACGCCAGGCGTCGGGATGATCCCGGCGTAGCGCACGTCGCCGCCGCCCTGCTCGAGCCCGGCCGCCAGCCAGCGGCAGATCGCGGGCGTGCTCTCGCGGGTGTCACCGCCGAGCACCACGCGGGGCGCCGCGCCGTTGCCGCGCTCGCGCAGGGTGGCGGCGAGATGGACGGCGAGCGCCGTCACCGTGCCGCGGTCGAGGGGCGGCTCGCCGAAGCGGCCGCGGATGCCGTCGGTGCCGAAGAGGCGGTGGTCGGCGCTCACGTCTTTTCCTTTCGGGTTCTGGGCGCGGTCTGGGTCTGATCCTTGGGGAGCGGCTGCAGCGGCACCCGCACCGTGACCCTGGAAGACTGCACGATCTGGATCAGCGGATCGGGAGCCAGCACCGGCACCGTCTCCTCGAAGGTCGCGGCGTGTCCGGTGAGGTTGACGGGAGAGGTGGCGAGCGAATCGATGCTGTCCACCATGGTCTTCGGGCCGGTCACCCAGGCCTGGTTGGGGACGACTTCCGGCTCGCCGACCTGGACTCCGGGCGCCGGCCTGCCCGCGAGCCGCGGCACCACCGGCACCCACTTGGCGATCTCCGGCGCCAGCTCGACGCGGATGTTGCTGGGCTCGATCGAGACCACCTCCAGGCCCTCGGGCGCCAGCACGTTCTCCGGGCCGAGGGTCACCGTGGTCGAGCCCTCTTCCCGGCGCGACAGCTCGACCTGCACGTCGACGAGGACGGGGTTGAGCTGGCGGACGGCCTTCTTGCTGCCGAGCAGGCGGACGTTGACGCTGCGCACCGGGTTGATGATGACGTAGCCGCGCGGCCGGATGTAGCTGACGTTCGCCTCGACCACCTTCTCGCTGGAGGCCAGGCGGTCCTCGACCGAGGCATTGAACCAGATGCCGATGGCGATGCCGAGCGCCAGCAGCCGCAGCGCCCAGGTGCGCGCCGCCTCGCTCACTGCGTCCCCCGCGGATAGAGGTCGGTGACCAGGTAGCGGTAGAGGGAGTTGCGCAGGCTGTTGCTGTCGAGGTCCTGGGTGAGCTCGCCGTTGAAGGCGAGCGAGATGACGCCGGTCTCTTCCGAGACGACGACGGCCACGGCGTCGGTCTCCTCGGTGATGCCGAGGGCGGCGCGGTGGCGGGTGCCGAACTCCTTGGACAGCTCGGGGTTGGGCGTCAGCGGCAGGAAACAGGCGGCGGCGGCGATGCGGTCCTCCTGGAGGATCGCCGCGCCGTCGTGCAGCGGCGTGTCCGGCATGAAGATGTTGATCAGCAGGTCGTAGGAGGCGAGGGCGTCGAGGGCGATGCCGTTCTCGATGTAGTTGCGCAGCCCGTGCAGGCGCTCGATGACGATCAGCGCGCCCACCCGGCGGGTGGAGAGGGTGGTGGCGGCGAGCACGATCTCGCTGAACGAGGCCACCACCTTCTGCTGTTTGGCGAGGCCCCACAGGGGATTGCGCCCGAAGTCGGCAAGGGCGCGGCGGATCTCGCCCTGGAACAGCACGATGATGGCGAAGGGCAGCACGATCAGCAGGTTCTCGAGGATCCGCTGCAGGGTCGGCAGCTCGGCGAGCACGGCGGCGTAATAGACGACGCCGAGGAAGAAGAGGCCGAGCAGCATCTGCATGGCGCGCGTGCCGCGGATGAGCAGCAGCAGGTTGTAGATGATGATCGCCACCGCCAGCACGTCGACGGCGTCGCGCCAGGTGAGGATCTCGAGGAAGCGCAGGATGTTCACGCTTCCCCCGCCACGGCGTACCAGACATCGAGGAACTGCACCGTCGCCGCCACGTCGTGGACGCGCACGATGGCGGCCGGCAGGGCCGCCGCCCAGGCCACGGCCGCGAGGCTGCCCCCCAGCCGTTCCCCGGGCGCCGGTTCGGAGAGGCCCGGCCGCGCCGCGGCGCGCGCGATGAAGCTCTTGCGGCTGGCGCCGACGAGCAGCGGCCGGCCGAGCGTCGCCAGCTCGCCGAGGCGGGCGAGGAGCGCCAGGTTCTGCCGCCAGGTCTTGCCGAAGCCGATGCCGGGATCGAGGACGATCTGCGACTCGTCGACGCCCGCCGCCACGGCCCGCCCGGCGGCGAGCGCCAGCTCGGAGCGCACCTCCTGCAGCAGGTCGCCGAAGCGGATCTGCCGCTGCATGGTGGCGAGCTCGCCGCGGCTGTGCATCAGCACCAGCGGGCAGCCGGCCGCGGCCGCGGCGCGCCCCAGGCCGAGGTCCGCCAGGGCGCTGACGTCGTTGATCAGGTCGGCGCCGGCGGCGAGGGCCCGGCGGGCCACCTCGCCCTTGCGCGTGTCGACGGAGATCGGCGCCTCGGTCGCGCCGCGCAAGGCCTCGAGGACGGGCAGGAGCCGCGCCGTCTCCTCCTCCGGCGGCACCGTGCTCGCGCCCGCGCCGTAGACGCCGCCGCCGGGCCGCGTGGATTCCGCCCCGAGATCGATGAGGTCGGCGCCCTCGGCGAGCATGCGCAGGGCGCCGTCCACGGCGGCGGCGGGATCGCGCCACAGACCGCCGTCGCTGAAGGAATCGGGGGTGAGGTTGAGGATGCCCATCACCCGCGGGCGTTTTCCCAGCTCAAGGGAACGACCGCGGGGCAGCCGCAGGGTCCAGGTCCGGGCGGTGTCGGGTAGGGTCGCGGTCTCCATCCAGGGCGGGGCACGAGCCCGCGGGTAAGTCTATCGTGTTCCTCGCCTACGCGCTCTTCTCCGGCTCCGTCACCGGCCGCGCGGAGCGCCGCTTGGCGCCGGCGATCTGGGGCTCCGGCTCGGGTTCCTTGGCCTCTTCCTTTTCCTTGGCCTTTTCCGGCACCTCGGAGCCGCCGGTGCGGACGGCTGTGATCACCGCTTCCGGCACCTCGTGGCCGCCGATCACGAGTCCCTCGCCGGGAGGCACCTCGCGCGTCGGAGCGGGCTCGTGGCCGGTCATCTGGCGGATGATGTTGTAGACCTCCTCGCCGTCGAGGGTCTCGCGCTCGAGAAGCTCGCGCGCGATGCGATCGAGCACCTCCCGATTCTGGCTGAGGATCGCGGTGGCGCTCTCGTAGCCGGTCTGCACGATGCGGCTGACCTCATGGTCGATGCGCAGCGCGGTATCCTCGCTGTAGTCGGCGCGCTGGGCGAAGTCGCGGCCGAGGAAGACCGGCTCTTCCTTGCTGCCGTAGGAGAGCGGCCCCAGCTCGGACATGCCCCACTCGCACACCATGCGGCGGGCCATCTCGGTGGCGCGCTCGATGTCGTTGCCAGCGCCGGTGGTGATGTCGTCCTGGGTCAGCTCCTCGGCCACCCGGCCGCCCATCAGGATGGCGATCTGCGCCTCGACGTACTGCTTGCGGTAGGTGTACTTGTCCTCGGTCGGCAACTGCATGGTGAGGCCGAGCGCCCGGCCGCGCGGGATGATGGTGACCTTGTGCAGCGGGTCCGAGCCCGGCGTGAAGGCGGCCACCAGGGCGTGCCCGGCCTCGTGATAGGCGGTCAGCCGCTTCTCCTCGTCGGTGAGCATCAACGTCTTGCGCTCGACGCCCATGATGACCTTGTCCTTGGCGAACTCGAAGTCCTCCATGTCCACCTTTTTCTTGTTACGGCGGGCGGCGATCAGGGCGGCTTCGTTCACCAGGTTGGAGAGGTCGGCGCCGGCGAAGCCCGGCGTGCCGCGGGCGATCACCGACAGGTTGACGTTCTCGTCGAGCGGGATGTTGCGCGTGTGGACCTTGAGGATCCCCAGGCGGCCGTTGATGTCCGGCCGGTCGACGACGACGCGGCGGTCGAAGCGGCCGGGGCGCAGCAGGGCCGGATCGAGCACGTCCGGCCGGTTGGTGGCGGCGATCAGGATGACGCCCTCGTTGGACTCGAAGCCGTCCATCTCGACGAGGAGCTGGTTGAGCGTCTGCTCGCGCTCGTCGTGGCCGCCGCCGAGACCGGCGCCGCGGTGGCGGCCGACGGCGTCGATCTCGTCGATGAAGATGATGCAGGGCGCGTTCTTCTTGCCCTGCTCGAAGAGGTCGCGCACGCGCGAGGCGCCGACGCCGACGAACATCTCGACGAAGTCGGAGCCGGAGATGGAGAAGAACGGCACGTTGGCCTCGCCGGCGATGGCGCGCGCGAGCAGGGTCTTGCCGGTGCCCGGCGGGCCCATCAGCAGCACGCCCTTGGGGATGCGGCCGCCGAGCTTCTGGAACTTCTGCGGCTCCTTGAGGAACTCGACGATCTCCTGCAGCTCCTCCTTGGCCTCCTCGACGCCGGCGACGTCCTTGAACGTCACCTTCTTGCCGGAGGTGTTCAGGAGCTTCGCCTTGCTCTTGCCGAAGGAGAGCGCCTTGTTGCCGCCGGTCTGCATCTGGCGCATGAAGAAGATCCATAGGCCGACGATCAGCAGCACCGGCGCCCAGCCCAGCAGCAGGGTGAGCAGCGGGTTCTCCCGCGGCGTCTTGGCGATGATCTCGACCTTCGCCTGGCGCAGCATCTTGGGCAGGTCAGGGTCGTTCTCCAGCAGGGTGGTCTTGAACTCCTGCCCGCCGAGGGCGTCCCCCTTGTACTTGCCGGTCAGCTCCTGCTTGCTGATGGTGACCTCGGCGACCTTGCCCTGTTGGACGGCCTCGAGGAAGTCGGAATAGGTCAGCTCCTTCTGGGGGGCCTTGCCGCCCTGGAAGGTGTTCCAGAGCAGGATCACCACTCCGAAGATCGCCATCCACAGAAAGAGGGTCTTGACAGTAGAGTTCAAAGCTCGGCTACCTCACGTGAGCGCCCGCGCGGAGCGCCTTGGCTGTCGGTCAGGCAGGGACGGCACGCCCCTTCATCGTGACAACCAGATGTCCGGTGCCACGATTCCCGGCGGCGCGGGCGGCCGCGGCGCCGGTCACTCGCCATTCGCCAGCCGTCCCACATAGGGCAGGTTCCCATAGCGCCCGCGGTGCTTCAGCCCGTAGCCGACCAGCAGGCCGTGGCGGCGGGTGGTGAGGGCGCGGTAGTGCAGGTCGAAGGCCGTCTTGCGCTCGTCCGGCATGTCGATGAGGGCGGCGAAGCGCACCTCGCGGGCGCCGTGGTCGCGGAGCTGCTGCTCGAGGTACGGCTCGGTCACCGCCGAGGAGACGACGTCCTTGAGCACGAGGATGCTCTGCCCCGCGATATCGATGGGGATGGGATAGCGGATGGAGAGCAGCTCGCCTCCCTCGTCGCCGGAGCCGGGATCGACGCGGTAGGCCACGTCGATGAACTCGAAGCGCACCGGCCGTGCGATGGCGCGCACGAGATCGGCGAGGAAGATCACCGAGCCGCCGAGCAGCGCGATGAGCAGCGGGTCCTGGTCGCCCAGCTCCGCGGCGAGCTGGCGGCCGAGGGCGGCGACGCTGTCGCGCACGGTCGTCTCGTCGAACAGCGGCTCGACGGCGGGCTGGGATTCGTCTTGGCTCATGTCGCGATCTCGGCGACCCAGGCGGCCGCCTCTCCATGCAAACGGAACCGCTGATCGATGGCGACGCCCGGAATCCAGGCGATCCGCCCGCCCACGCAGAGCAGCAGCAGCCGCTGCCGCTGCTGCCACGGGACCCGGCGGTCGATCAGTACGTCCTTGAGCCGCCGGCTGCCGCTCGCGCCCAGAGGTTGGATGCGGTCCCCGGGACGGCGGTTGCGCACCGTGACGCGATCCCCCACCACCAGCGGCAACGCCAGCCCGGCGCGGCGGGGGGAGCCCGCGAACATCCAGGGCTCGACGGCGCGGCGGGAGAGGCGCAACCGCAGGGAGATCTCCGGGACGTAGACCTCTCCCGGAACCTCAAGAGTATAAGTGAAATCGGGGACCCGGCTCCGCGCCGCCTCCGCCCGCCGCAGGACCAGGAGCTCGCCGGACGCTTCCCAGCGCCAGCCGTCGCCGCAATCGCAGGCGGCGCGCCGCCCTGCGCCGAGCTGGCGGAGGAGCTCGCCGCGGGCCGCGGCGCCGGCGGGATAGGGCAGCCCGGCCTGCCGGTGGAGCCAGGCGAGAGCGAAGGGCCGCAGCGCGTCCGGCAGGCTCTCCAGCGCCCGTCGGTGGACGGCGAGGCCGCCGCCGGCGGGCAAGATCGGCAGGCAGCCGGCCAGCCGGCGGTCCAGCGCCAGCGCGGCGGCGCGGCACCGCTCCGCCAGCCGGGCGAGCCGCGGCGCCACGTCCGGCTCCGCGGCGGCGAGCGCCGGCAGCAGGCGATGACGCACCCGGTTGCGCGGCACGCCGAGGTCGCGGTTGGTCGGATCTTCCACCGGCGCCAGCCCCGCCGCGGCGACGGCGGCGAGCAGCGCGGCGCGCGGCAGCCCGAGGAGAGGACGCACGACGGCGCCGTACACCGGGCGCACGCCGGCGAGGCCCTCGAGACCGCTGCCGAAGAGCAGCCGCAGCAGCACCGTCTCGGCCTGGTCGTCGCGGTGATGGCCGGTGGCGACGTAGCGGGCGGCGAGCCGTTGCCGCGTCCGCTCCAGGAATTCATAGCGCGCCCGCCGCGCCGCCGCTTCGGCGCCGGCGGCCGGCCGGCGGCCGGCGGGCACCTCGCGGCGCTCGCGGACCAGCGGCACGCCCAGCGCCGCGGCGAGGCG
>DATBGJ010000492.1:0-11827 GCA_036558045.1 Thermoanaerobaculia bacterium | reverse complement strand
GCGGCTGGTCGGCGCTCCCGCCGGCCGTTCCCGCCGCTCCTGGGCGGCCGGCGCTCTCGCGCTCTCCCTGCTCCCGGCCGGCACCGCGTTCCAGATCCTCCGCCCCGAGCCGTCGGAGCTGGAGGTGTCCTCGTCCCCGGTCCGGTTGGCGTCGGCCGCAGCGCCTGCCTCCGGCCGCGATGAATTCGGCCGCCGCGGCACGTGGTCGCTCGAGCGGCAGAGCGACGGCAGCGTCTGGCTCGAGATGAGGATGCGCTCGGAGAACGGCAGACACAATTGGTCCAACTCCTCCACCTTCCCGGCGAGCGAGCTGCAGGGGCTCGGCGCCGGACCCGAGGTCCGCTTCGAGATCCGCCGCGACGCCGGGACCTTCCGCTTCGAAGGCAGGCTGGAAGGCAAGCAGGGCACGGGCTTCTTCACCTTCGAGGGCAATCCCGCCTACGTGCGAGACATGTCCGCCATGGGCTACCGCGTAGCGGAGGACCGCCTGCTGGAGATGGCCCTCCACGACGTATCCCTGAGCTTCGTCCGCGAGATCCACGACCTCGGCTACCGCGACGTCAGCCTGGACAAGCTCGTGGAGTTCCGCATCCACGGCGTCAGCCCGGCGTTCATCCGCGAGATGATGAGCCTCGGCTACCGCGACGTGCCGGCGGACCGTCTCGTGGAGTTCCGCATCCATGGGGTGAGCCCGGACTTCGTTCGCGGGCTGGCGGACTCGGGTTATCGAGACATCCCCACGGAACGGCTCGTCGAGTTCCGCATCCACGGCGTCAGCCCCGAATTCGTCCGCGAGCTGGCGGCCGCCGGCTATAGGGACGTCCCTCCGGAACGGCTGGTCGAGTTCCGCATCCATGGGGTGAGCCCGGCCTATATCCGCGAGCTGGCCGGGGCCGGATACCGCGACCTCTCCGCGGAGCGGCTGGTCGAGTTCCGCATTCACGGCGTCGACGCCGAGTTCATCCGCCAGGCGGCGAGCCGCGGCTACCGCAACCTCTCCGCCGAAGACCTGCTCGATCTGAAGATCACGGGGCGGCTGGACCGCGGCGAATCGTAATCTCCTTCATCCAGGCCTCCTCCCGCGGGCGTAGTATCCGCGGGAGGAAAACCATGGCCGACTATGCCTTCGTCACCCGCTGGAGCTTCCAGGCTCCCATCGAAGCCGTCTGGGAGCTGATCTCCAAATCCGAAACCTGGCCGAAGTGGTGGCCGGGCGTGGAGAAAGTGGAGCTGCTGGAAGGTGGCTTGGACGGCGGCGAGGTCGGCAGCCTGCGGCGCCTCACCTGGAAGAGTAAGCTGCCCTACAAGCTCAGCTTCGAGATGCGCACCACCCGCGTCGAGCGGCCGCACGCGCTCGAAGGCCGGGCGATCGGCGAGCTCGACGGCACCGGCCGCTGGGAGCTGCGCCAGGAAGCGGACTGGACCCACGTGCGCTACGACTGGCGGGTCGCCACCACCAAGCCCTGGATGAACCTGCTGGCGCCGATCGCGCGCCCGCTCTTCGCGTGGAACCACGACGTCGTCATGGGCTGGGGCGGCGAGGGCCTGGCGCGCCGGCTCGGCTGCGCCTGGAGGAATGGCAAGGCATAGAATCCCGACGTCGCGGAGGACGCCTATGCGAGCCGTCGGACTCTACAAGTATCTGCCGATCGACAATCCCGAGAGCCTGATCGATCTCGAAATCCCGAAACCCGAGCCGCACGGGCGCGACCTGCTCGTGCGGGTCAAGGCAGTGTCGGTGAATCCGGTGGACACCAAGGTGCGGGCTCCCAAGGAGAAGGTCGAGACCGAGCCCAAGATCCTCGGCTGGGATGCCGCGGGTGTCGTCGAAGCCGTGGGCGAAGAGGTCTCGCTGTTCGCCGCCGGCGACGAGATCTACTACGCGGGCAGCATCTCGCGCCAGGGATGCGACAGCGAATACCACCTCGTGGACGAGCGCATCGCCGGGAGGAGACCGCGCAACCTCTCGTTCGAAGAGGCCGCGGCCATGCCGCTGACGACCTTGACGGCCTGGGAAGCGCTGTTCGACAGGATGGGAGCGGCGCGCGCGGAGGGGCCGCGCGCCGAAAGCCTGCTCGTCATCGCGGGCGCCGGCGGCGTCGGCTCGGTCGCCATCCAGATCGCCAAGCAGGTCGCCGGGCTGCGCGTCATCGCGACCGCTTCGCGGGATGAGACGGAGGCCTGGTGCTACGAGCTGGGGGCGGACGCGGTGATCAACCACCACGAGCCGCTCAAGCGCGAGCTCCAGGGGATCGGCGCGGCCGAGGTCGACTACATCCTCTGCGCCGCCGGCACCGAGGCGTACTTCCCGCGGCTGCCGGACGTGCTCAAGCCCCAGGGGAAGGTCTGTTTCATCGTCGGCGCCAAGGAGCCGGTCAACATCAACGCCTTCCAGAGCAAGAGCGCGGCGATCTGCTGGGAGCTCATGTTCACGCGGCCGATGTACCAGACGCCGGACGTGCAGCGGCAGCACGACATCCTGGACGAAGCCGCCCGCCTGCTGGAGGACGGCACGCTGCGGCATACGATGAAGGAGCATTGCGGGCCGCTGAACGCCGAGAACCTGCGGCGGGCCCACGCCGCGATCGAGTCCGGAAGGATGATCGGCAAGCTGGTGTTGAGCGGTATCCCCTGAGCGCCGGTCAGATCTCGGGGGTCTGCAATTCCGGGACCGCTTTCGCCCTCCCCTGTCTTAGGCTGTTCGTGCGATCGCGAGGCAACTTTCGGACGGCTCGGGCGTAGAGATCGCCAAGACTGCGGACCTGTGCCGTTCAAAGAGGATACTCAAGATGCGCCGATTCGCTCTGCTGCCCATTTTCGCCTTCCTCACCGCCCTCCCCGCCGCGGGCGCCGAGCTCTGGCTGCGGCAGCCCACCCTCAGCCGCGACCAGATCGCCTTCGCGTACGCGGGCGATCTCTGGGTGGTGCCGCGCGCCGGGGGAGACGCCCGGCGGCTGACCACCGGCCTCGGGATCGAGACCAGTCCCCGCTTCTCCCCGGACGGCCGCTGGATCGCTTTCACGGCCAACTATGCCGGCAACTATGACGTCTATCTGGTGCCGGCCGAGGGCGGGATGCCGCGCCGCCTGACCTGGCACCCCGGCGTCGACCGGGTCGAGGGCTGGACGCCGGACGGCGAGCGGGTGCTCTTCTACTCGGGACGCTCCGGCTTCCCGCAGTTGTACACGATCGCGCGCGCAGGAGGGCTTCCGGAGGAAGTGCCGCTGCCCAGCGCCGAGCAGGGATCGTTCTCGCCCGACGGTGCGCGCCTCGCCTACGTGCCGCACTGGCAGCGGGCGTTGAATCCCATGAACTTCCGGGCCTGGAAGCGCTACCGCGGCGGCACCACCTCGCCGATCTGGATCGCCCGTCTCTCCGACTCGGCCGTGCAGAAGGTCCCCCGCGAGAACTCGAACGATTCGGACCCGATGTGGATCGGCGACCGCGTCTACTTCCTCTCGGACCGCAACGGCGCGACCACTCTGTTCTCGTACGACCCGGCGAGCGGCAAGGTCGCGGAGGCGCTGCGCAACGACGGACCGGACATCGTCTCGGCCTCGGCGGGACCCGGAGGGATCGTCTACGACCAGTTCGGCAAGCTCCACCTCTTCGATCTCGCCGCCGGCCGCTCGCAGCCGGTGGAGGCGCGGGTCACGGGGGATCTCGCGGCGGTGCGCCCCTACTACGCGAAGATCGCGGGCCACGTCGAATCCGCCGTCCTGTCGCCCACCGGCGTGCGGGCGGCGTTCGAGGCGCGCGGCGAGATCCTCACCGTGCCGGCCGAGAAGGGGGACGCGCGCAACCTGACCCGCACGCCGGGCGTCGCCGAGCGCTCCCCCGCCTGGTCTCCGGACGGCCAGCGGATCGCCTACTTCTCAGACGAGTCCGGCGAGTACGCGCTCCACATCGCCGACCAGACGGGCCTCGGCAAGGTCGAAAAGATCTCGCTCGGCGATCCGCCGTCCTTCTTCTACTACCCGCGTTGGTCGCCGGACGGCGCGAAGATCGCTTACACCGACAAGCGGTTGAACCTCTGGTACGTGGACGTGGAAAAGGGCAAGCCCGTCCGCGTCGACACCGACCTCTACGAGACCCCCTTCCGCCTCCTCGAGCCGGCCTGGTCCCCCGACAGCCGCTGGATCGCCTACACCAAGGACCTGCGCAGCCACCTGCGGGCGGTCTTCGTCTACTCGCTGGCGACCGGCGAAACCCGCCAGATCACCGACGGCATGAGCGACGCCCGCTACGTCGCCTTCGACAAGGGAGGCAAGTACCTGTACTTCACCGCCAGCACCGACGCGGGTACCACCGCCGGCTGGATCGACCTGTCGAGCGTGCAGCGGCCCGTCTCGCGCAGCGTCTACGTCGCCGTGCTCGACAAGGACCTGCCCTCGCCGCTCGCGCCGCAGAGCGACGAGGAGAAGCCGGCGCCGGAAAAGGAGAAGAGCGCGGACGGCAAGGCGGATGACAAGGACAAAGAAAAGGATTCCAAATCCGCCCGGGTGAAGATCGACTTCGACGGCATCGATCAGCGCGTCCTGGCTCTGCCCATCCCGCCGCGCAACTACACCGCGCTCTTCGCCGGCAAGGAGGGCGTCCTTTTCGTGCTGGAGAGCGCGCCCGTGCAGGGCTTCGGCTTCGAGGGCTCCATCGTCCACCGTTTCGACCTCGAAAGCCGCAAGACCGAGAAGCTGGCCGAGGGCGTCACCGGATTCGACGTGTCGCGCGACGGCGAGAAGATGCTCGTCCGCCAGGGCGAGAGCTGGTCGATCGCCGAGACGGCCAAGCCGCCGGAGGCCGGCAAGGGCGCGCTCAGGCTGGAGGACGTGGAGGTGCCGGTCGATCCGCGCGCCGAGTGGCGGCAGATGTACCACGAGGTCTGGCGCGTCGAGCGCGATTTCTTCTACGACCCCGGCCTGCACGGCGTCGATCTCGCGGCCGCGGTCAAGCGCTACGAGCCGTACCTGGACACCATCGGCCACCGCGCGGACCTCAACGCCCTGTTCAACGAGATGCTGGGCGAGCTCACGGTGGGGCACCTCTACATCGCGGGCGGCGACGCGCCGGAGGTCCCCGCCGTGAAGGGCGGCCTGCTGGGCGCCGATTACGAGGTGGCGAACGGCCGTTACCGCTTCGCCCGCATCTACAACGGCGAGAACTGGAACCCTGCGCTGCAGGCGCCCTTGACGCAGCCGGGGGTCAACGTCAAGCCCGGGGAGTACCTCCTCTCCGTCGGCGGCAGGGAGGTGCGGGCCGGGGAGAGCGTCTACAGCTTCTTCGAAGCCACCGCCGGCAAGAGTGTGGTCCTGGAGGTCGGCCCCGATCCGGATGGCAAGGGCTCGCGCAAGGTGACCGTCGTGCCCGTGGGGGACGAATTCGAGCTGCGCACGTTGGCCTGGATGGAGGACAACCGCCGCAAGGTGGACGCGCTGAGCAAGGGCCGGCTCGCCTACGTCTACCTGCCCGACACGGCCGAAGCCGGTTACACGAGCTTCAACCGCTATTTCTTCGCCCAGGTGGGACGGGAAGGAGCGGTCATCGACGAGCGCTTCAACGGCGGCGGTTACGCGGCGGACTACATCGTCGACTATCTCCGCCGCCCGCTGCTCAACTACATCTCGACCCGGCAAGGAGAGGACTTCACGACTCCGGTGGGCTCGATCTTCGGACCCAAGGTGATGCTCATCAACGAGTCCGCCGGCTCCGGCGGCGACGCCCTGCCCTGGTACTTCCGCAAGCTGGGGATCGGTCCGCTGATCGGCACGCGCACCTGGGGCGGTCTGGTCGGCATCTATGACTATCCACCGCTGATCGGCGGCGGCCTCGTGACCGCGCCGCGCGTGGCCTTCTGGAACACGGAGGGCGAGTGGGAGGTGGAGAACCACGGCGTAGCGCCGGACATCGAGGTCGATCTCGATCCCAAGGCCTGGCGCCAGGGGCACGACGCGCAGCTCGAGAAGGCCGTGCAGGTCGCCTTGGAGCTGCTGGAGAAGAACCCGCCGCCGCGGAAACCCAAGCGGCCGGCTTACCCCAATTATCATCAGAAGGCGGGGGGAGGATAAGGACCCGACAAGGCAGACGCCAGATCTTCCGGCAGCACCCAGTCGGCGCGGCCGATCTTCTCCCACGAGAAAACGGGGAGGAGATCGGCGGGCCGGCAGGGCTCGGGACGGTCGAGCAGCCCGAGCGAGAACGCGAGATAACCGGTCACCGCCTCCGGCCGCACGCCCGCCTCTCGCAGCGAGCGCAGGGCGAGGCCCTGATCGCGCTTGGAGATCTTCTCGCCGCGGGCGTTCACCATCAGCGGCACGTGCGCGTACGCGGGAGGCTCGCCGTCGAGGGCCTCGATGAGCTGGATCTGCCGCGCCGTGGAGGCGAGCAGGTCTGCGCCGCGCACCACGTCGTCGATGCCCATGGCCAGATCGTCCACCACCACCGCGAGCTGGTAGGCGTAGAGGCCGTCGCGGCGCTTGAGCACGAAGTCGCCCACCGCGAGATCCACCCGCTCGGCCACCGGCCCGCGGACCCGATCCACGAACGTCACCGGCCGGTCGTGCACGCGGAAGCGGATCGCCGCGTCCGGCCGCGCGGCGCTGCAGAGCCGCGCGAACCAGTCCAGCTCGACGTG
The DNA here is from genome assembly GCA_036558045.1 of Thermoanaerobaculia bacterium. GTDB lineage: Bacteria > Acidobacteriota > Thermoanaerobaculia > Multivoradales > UBA5704 > DATARR01. Next base: position 5,199 of record DATBGJ010000492.1, on the reverse strand, counting down.
CGATGGCCGCAGCGAGGCTGGATACGGCGCCTCCTCCGCGCCGTGCGGCGCCGAGGCGATCGCCTGCAGGTCCTTGCGTGAGAGGCGGCAGGGAAACAGCCGCTGCGCCGCCGCGAGGAGCGCCAGCGCCTCCTCGTAGAACGCCGACCGCCGCGACTGCTCGTACGGCGCGTGCGGACCGCCGGCGTCCGGCCCTTCGTCCCAATCGAGCCCGAGCCAGGCGAGGTCCGCGAGCTGCGCCTCGGCCAGGCCGGGCACCACGCGCGGCGGATCGAGGTCCTCCAGGCGCCAGACGAAGCTGCCGCCCCGGCTGCGCGCGGAGAGCCATGCCGCAAGCGCCGTGCGGGCGTTGCCGGCGTGGATCATGCCGGTCGGGGATGGCGCGTAACGGCCGCGGGGTGAAGCGAGAGGCTTCATGAGCCCATGCCTTGTATCATCGCAAGCCCGTGAACGTCTCCCTCTCTCATCGCCTGCCTTGGGAACACGCGCGGAACCGCCTGACGCTGGCGATCGAGGAGCGGAAGGCCCGCGGTCTGCCGCTGATCGATCTCACGGAGACGAACCCGACGCGCGTCGGTCTTCCCTACCCCGAGGAGGAGCTGCGCGAGATTCTCGGCCGCGCCGTCTCCGCGGAATATCGCCCGCACCCGCAAGGCCTGCCGGAAGCGCGCGAGGCGCTCGCCGCCGCGCTCTCCACGCCGGGCGATCCGGTGGCGCCGGAGGATCTCGTCCTCACGACGTCGACCAGCGAGTCCTACTCCTATCTGTTCAAGCTGTTCGGCGATCCGGGCGACGAGGTGCTGACTGCCGCTCCCTCCTATCCGCTCCTCGACAGCCTGGCGGCCTTGGAAGGACTGGCTCTTCGCCACTTCCATCTGCGGCCGGCGCGCGGCTTCGCCCTCGATCCGGAAGCGGTCGAGCTCGCCCTTTCGCCGCGCACGCGGCTCCTCGCCCTCGTCCATCCCGGCAACCCGACGGGAGCCTTCCTCACGGCCGCGGCGCAGAGCGCGATGATCGCCCTCTGCGCCTCCCGCGATATCCCGTTGATCTCCGACGAAGTCTTTGCCGATTACCCCCTGTCTCCAATGAGAGCTGACCATGCAGGTCCTTCGGCGGCCTCTCAGGAGACCCTCTCATTTTCGCTCGGCGGCCTTTCCAAGAGCGCGGGCCTGCCGTCCTGGAAGCTCGGCTGGGTCCGCGTCGGCGGCCCGGCGACTCTCCGCCGCCGCGCCATCGCCGCCCTGGAGCTGGTGGCGGACAGTTACCTCTCTTTGGCAACTCCCGTGCAGAAGGCACTCGCGGGTGTTCTAGCCCTCGCGCCGCGGATCCGCGCTGCGGTCCTCGACCGGCTCCGCGGTAACCTCTCCGTGCTTCGCGAGACGATGGCCGGTCTCCCCGCGATCGAGCTTCTCGAGCCTGCAGGCGGCTGGTCGGCGATCCTCCGTGTCTCGCACCCGATGACCGATGAAGACCTCGTTTTGAACCTGCTTGAGCACGCCGGAGTCCTCGTCCATCCCGGCTACTTCTTCGACTTCGCGACGGAAGACTTCCTCGTCCTCTCCCTGCTCCCCGAGCCCGGCCAGTTCGCCGAAGGCGTTCGCCGCCTCTCCGGCTGGTTCAAGGCATAGCGAGGTGGTCGCAAAATGCGACCACCTCACGCGTGAGAGGGCGCGAGCCGGCGCAGCAGGGCTTCGTAATCGTCGAGCACGCTCGCGATCGAGGTCAGCTCGCGCACCTGCCGCATGCGTTCGAGCCCCCGCTGCCACTCCGCGGTGCCGAAGGCGGCGCGGGCATGCTCGATGGCGGCGAGGATCGAGCCCCGCTCCGGCTCGCAATAGAACGGATAATCCTCGCCCAGCAGCTCGACGGTGCTCGCGTCGCGGGTGGTGATCAGGTTGGCGTCGCAGGCCGCCGCCGTCGACACCTTGCAGTTCGGCTTGTAGAGGAACTCACGGCCGGGCTCGCGGATGGAGAAGTGACAGTTGAACCGCTTCGCCGCCTCGAAGTAGTCGTGGTCGATGTACTCGACGCCGGGCAGCCGGCCCCACAAGGCCAGCGAGCGCGAAAGACCGAGATAGACGAGCGAGAACCGGTCCGGCGGCGCCTCGTGGACGGTGTAACGGGGATCCCACTGGTGATAGATCAGGCAGTCGGCGCGGTCCGGCCGCCCGAAGTCCGCGAGCTGCCGGCGGTTCTTCAGGATGAGCGCGTCGAACAGCCAGCGGTTCTTGATCCGGTGCTTGAAGCAGACGGTATCCTGAACGTCGAGCACCAATCGGTTGCCGCGGGCGCGCGCCCGCAGCAGGTGATCGAGACGGGAGGTCTTGATGAAGATCAGGATGCCGCCCTCGACGCCGGCGAGCTCGCCCGCAGGGAGCGAGCGGGCGTTCCAGCCGCGGTCGCGCAACCCGTCGGCGATCTGGTCGGCCCCCATGACGGTCGATCCCTTTTCGTAGTACTTGATAAAGGCGATCGGGAGCTTCGGACGCTCGCCTGGCTCCAGCTCGCTTTCGTTCTTCATCGTTTCCTCGCTTTGCCGGCCGCACGCATTGTAATCACAACCCGCGAAGCGAGAGAAATCGTGCACAAACTGAATCTGATCATCGCAAATTCGTTGACAAAAGTGAGGCGAGTCCGTGTTACTATTGCCGCATGCCGACTCGTGCCAAAAAGAATGCTAAAAAGTCTCAGAGCATAAAAAGAGCTCCTGCCACTCCTATGGCCACCAAAGCCCCCTCCAAGCCCGAAGATCCCGTCACCGCCTTCCTCGCCCGCATGGGCGCACCGAAGGATGCCACGCGGGAGCTCGACCCCGCCCGCCGGCGCGAGATCGCGCGGCGCGCGGCGCGGATGAGCTCGATCGCCGCCAAAAAGGCGGAGCAGAAAAAGAAATGAGCTGATCGGCTCCCCTCGGCCTCAAGAGATCCGCAGCACCTTGGCGCCGCGGATCCGGCGGGCCTTGAGCTCGCGCAAGGCCTGGTTCGCCGCCGCCAAGGGGAGCTCCTGGATCTCCGGTTCGAGGGGGATCTCGGCGGCGAGGGCGAGAAACTCCTTCACGTCGCTGCGCGCCACGTTGGCGACGCTCTTGATCTCCTTTTCCAGCCACAGATCGCGGGGATAGTCGAGGCGGAGCAGGGCGTCCTTGTCGCGCTCCTCCTTGCGGATGGCGTTGATCACCAGCCGTCCCTCCGGCTCCAGGTTCTTGAGCGCCTCGACGACCGGGCCCCAGGCCGGCGTCGTGTCGATCACCGCGGCCAGCTTTTCCGGCGGCTCTTCACCCGCGTCGCCCGTCCAGACGGCGTCGAGCTCGCGCGCGAAAGCCCGCTCGCCCTCGCTGCGGGCAAACACGTGGACCCGGGTGTTGGGATAGCGGTGGCGCACCATCTTGAGCACCAGATGGGCGGAAGCGCCGAAGCCGGTCAGGCCGAGGCTCTCGCCGTCCGTGAGGCCCGCGAGCTTCAGCGAGCGATAGCCGATCGCTCCGGCGCAGAGCAGCGGCGCCGCCTGGACGTCGGAGAACACGTCCGGGATCGGATGCGCGAAGGCCGCCGGTACCGTCATCCATTCGGCGTAGCCGCCGTCGGCGTCGCGCCCCGTGGCGCGGAACCAGAGGCAGAGGTTCTCGTTGCCCTCGCGGCAGTACTTGCAGCGGCCGCACGCCGAGAAGATCCAGGGCACTCCCACGCGGTCCCCTTCGCGCACACCTGCCACGCCGGCGCCCAGCGCGTCCACCCGGCCCACCGCCTGATGGCCGGGGATCACCGGCAAACGAGGCGGCGGCGTGCGGCCCTCGATCTCGTCGAGCTCGGTGTGACAGACGCCGCAAGCGGCAACCCGCAGGCGGATCTCCCCTGCTTGAGGCTCCGGAACCGGCAGCTCGGCCAGGGCCAGCGGCTCGGGGTTCTCCTCCAGGGGTCCGAGCTTCGAGAGAATCATCGCCCGCATCGTCGGACGGCTCATGGCTCTACTCTGCCAGAACGGGCGGGCCCTCACCACCCGTGGGTTAGGATCGCGGGCCAATGCGTTTCCTCTGGCCGCTGATCAACGCCTTGCAGTGGGTTGTCACTTGTCTATGGTCGGCCGGGTTGATCACCCTTGCGCTCCTCGCGAGCGCGATCCGCGGGCGGCCTGATCCGGGATTGGCCCTGGCGCGCCATGTCTGGGGTCCGGGGCTGCTGCGGCTCGCGGGCGCGCGGCTCCGGATCGAGGGAGGCGAGCAAATCGATCCCTCGCGCGCCTACTTCTTCGCCGCCAACCACCAGTCCTGGATGGACATCCCGGCCCTCTTCAAGGCCCTGCCGATGCCGGTGCTCTTCCTCGCCAAGCGCGAGCTGGCGCGGATACCCTTCATGGGCCGTTACATCGAGAAGATGGGCATGGTGTTCGTGGACCGCGCCGACCGGCGGCAGGCGGCGCGGACCGTGGACCACGCCTTGACGCGCCTGCGCGAGGGCTGGAGCATCCTTTCCTTTCCGGAAGGCACGCGGACGCCGGACGGCCGCCTCCAACGTTTCAAGACCGCCGCCTTCGCCGCCGCCGTGGAGGCCGGCGTGCCCGTGGTGCCGATCGCGATCGAAGGCGCGCGCCACGTCCTGCCGCGAAGCGGCTTGCGGGTTCGCCCCGGCGTCATCCGGATCCGCTTTGGCGAGCCCATTTCCACCGCCGGCCTCACGCGCGACGACCGCGCAGAGCTGGCGGGGCGGGTGCAGCGGGAGGTGGAGATGATGCTCCAGGAGGTCCAACGGAAAGGAACTGTCCTGCCCTCCGAAAGGCAACAATATACTTGACTCACCTAACCCCGGAGGGGGAGAATCCGGCAGCGGCTCTCCCCCGGGTGCAATCCTGCCTCCATGGGAAGGACCGCACAGGCTCATAAGCCTACGGGAAATCATGGAGCGTTTCGACCCAAGAGCTTTGATAGCGGCAATGGAAACTCTGCAAATCTGGCGGCTCTACTCCCCTTCGGCTTCTGAGGAGCCGTTGTCTGAGGAGACATTCCGACGGGGTAAGATCGTTTTCCACCTCCTTAAGGGTCAATGCGAAGATTTCGGCTTTCACGCAAGCTTGGCGACCATAGAACGCGAGCTTACGCAATATCGGCACTTGGACCGGCCGCCGACCAGAAGCGAATTTGCCCAGACATGCGAGGAGCTTAGCGGTCGCTTCTCCGATGAATTACGCGGCGTCTATTTGATGGCG
>DATBGJ010000491.1:0-9325 GCA_036558045.1 Thermoanaerobaculia bacterium | reverse complement strand
GGGCGACGTCTCGATAGCCCGGTGCGGAAGCGCCGGGCGAGCGCGATATCCTTCCCCTTCATGCCCCTCCACCCCGTCCAGCCCCTCCTCGTCGCCGACCGCTTCGCCGGGCTGGGCGCCGCGCTGATCGGTCTCCTGCGGTCGCTGCGCGAGGAGCAGTGGAGCCTGCCGACCGTCTGCCCGGCGTGGTCGGTGAAGGACGTCGCCGCGCATCTGCTCGACACCGCCTGCCGCCGCCTCTCGTTCGGGCGCGACCGGTTGGCGCGGCCCGGGAGGTCTTTCGCCGGGTACCGCGATCTAGTGGATTTCCTCAACGAGCTCAACGCGCAGTGGGTCGAGGCGGCGCGCCGGCTCAGCCCGCGCCTGCTGACCGATTTCCTGGCGATCGTCGAGCCGCAGCTTGCGGAGTATTTCCAGGCGCTCGATCCCTGGTCGCCGGGCATTCCTGTGGCGTGGGCTGGGGAATCCGAATCGCCGCTGTGGTTCGACCTCGCCCGCGAGCTCACCGAGCGCTGGCATCACCAGCAGCAGATCCGCCTCGCCATCGGCGCGCCGCCGCTCGACGATCCAAGCCTTTCCGGTCCTGTCCTGGAGACCTTTCTGCGCGCCTTGCCGCACCGCTATCGCGACGTGGAAGCGCCCGCCGGCGCCTGCCTGGTGGTGCGGATCGAAGGGAAGGTCCCGTACGCCTCCACGCTCCCACGCGAGGATGCCGGCTGGTCCCTGCTCGCCGGCGAGGCTGCGGTGCCGGCGTCGCGCCTCGTCCTGCCCGAAGAGCCGGCCTGGCTGCTCCTCACCAAGGGGATGAGCGGAGAGGCCGCCCGCGAGCGGGCCGCGGTCGAGGGCGATGCGCGGCTCGCCGCGCCGTTCTTCGGCGTGGTGGCGGTGATGGGGTGAGGGATCGAAAAACGCCCGCAGGCTCCGGAACGGAGTCATCTTTTCGGCCGGCGATCACGGCGCCGGACCGGCCTCCCCTCCGGCTCCCACCTGAACCGCTCGAGGTCGATCCGCCCGTGCTTGTCGAAGACGACGCCTTCCTCCTCCAGCAGATGGCGCTGGTAGCCCTCCTCCACGCCGAGCCCCGCGCGGCGGCTCACCGTTCCTTGCGCGTTGATCACCCGCTGCCAGGGTAGGGAAAGGTCTTCCGGCGTGTTGCGCAGCGCCGCGCCGACCATGCGCGCGCGCCGCGGCAGCCCGGCGAGCGCGGCCACCTGTCCGTAGGTCGCTACTTTGCCGTGGGGAATCCGCTGGATGATGGCGTAGATCTTGGCGAGAGCGTCCTTCGGCGAACGAGGAGATGCGGACCGCATCGGCGGACGGGCTACGCGGATTCGGAGTCCTCGGTCACGTATCCCGGCACCGTCACCGCCGGCTTCTTCTCCTTCTCCTTTTCCTTCTCTTCCTGCTTCTGCTCCTGCACCTGCCGCATCTCGGCGACGACCTCCTGGCCGCTGTAGAACAGGGCGCCGAGCTCGCTCTTCGCATTGGCCAGCGCCTGGCGGTTGGTCTCGGTGGTGAAGACGCCCTGCGGGGTCAGCACGTAGAAGCGGATCTTGTCGGGACCGGGCAGGGGAAAGTCGGTCGTCTTGACCATCTTCGGCAGCGCCTTCGGAGCGAGCGCCACGAAGGCCTTGGCGGCGTTGCGGACGTTCTCGTGCGAGATGCCGCCGATCATGCCGCCGCCCGTCTTGTAATAGACGCTGGCGTCGCCGTCCACGAAGCAGGCCAGCGTCACCACGGAGATCTGGATTCCCATCTCCATCAGCACGCCGTAGGGCTCGGTCCCCTTCGCATCCAAGCCGAGGTTCTGCGGCTTGGTGGCGAGCGCCCGGCGGCGCGAGTCCATGTGGATCTCTTCGGCGGTCCGCGCTCTCGACGGCCTCGCATAGAGCGCTTGCTCCTCGGCCTCCGCCTTCTGCTTCTGCTGCCGCCGGAAGTAGAAGAAGACTACCGCGAGGACGATGACGGCGATCGGTTCCCAGAGTTGGATGTGCGCCATAAGCTTCGTCGTGTTCGATCGTTGAAGCGTTCCCCGCCGTCGGCCTCCGGAGACGGAAAGCGGATTGCGGAGCTCTTTCTTCTCCCTCCATCCTACAGGAGATGGCCGGAATCTTCCATGGCGGGCTCTCCGAAGTCCGCGGGCATGGTCTATCCGAGCGGCTGATTCCTTGACATGCTGATTTTTAGATGGCACCTTTCTTCGTGCACCTTTCAAGGTTGGGGGCGCCGACAGCATGAGCGAGGCCTTTCGCCGCGATCCGCTCGGCCCGATCCTCCTCGGCCTCTGCTGCCTCGATCTGATCCTTTTCGCGCCGGCGCTGGTCTATCCCGATCTCAACCTCGACTATCCGTTCGTCGACGGCGATTCGCCCGAGTGGATCGCGGCGGGCCTCCGTCTGGCCGGGCACGAGGTGAACGATCCCGGCCGCGCGCCGGTGCTGCCGCTCGCCATCGCCCTTCTCGACCGCCTCGGCGCGCTGCCGTGGCTGCCGGTCCTGCTGCGGGCGTTCTTCCTTGCCACGATCCTCGTCTTCTATCGGCTGGCGGCGCGGCGAGGGTCGCGGCGCGCGGCGTTCGCGGTCTCCCTGGCCCTCCTGGCGAGCTACTCGCTCACCGGCATGTCCCTCCAAATCATGGCCGACGTGCCGGCTTCCTGTCTGCTCTTGCTGGCCGGCCGCTCCTTCGTCCTCGCCGCGCCGGGGTTTCCCCGCCGGTACCTGATGAGCGGCCTGCTGGGCGGCCTGGCTGGGCTGACGCAGGCTGCCGGCTTCTTGATCGCCATTCCGGCCGCCTTGACGGTGTTCCTGCATCGCCGCCGGGATCTGCGTTCCCGCTGGCTCTGGGCCGGTGTCTTCCTTTTCATCGCGCTGCCGGGACTCTGGATCGTCCTCCGCCTCACGGTGTTCGGCTCCGCGGGACATAACCTGGCGCGGCAGTTGAATCTCCTCGCGCCCCATGGCGGCTCGTCGTTCTTCTATCTCTACGGCCTCGCCTCTCTGCTCGGCATCCCCGGCGTGCTCCTGCTGGGCGCGGCCCTGGCCGGCGCGGTGCCTGCCGCGCACCGGGAGAGCGGCCGGTTTTTCTGGGCCACGCTCCTGGCCGTGCTGGCCGTCTTTTTCGTCTTCTTCTACGACTTCAACGCCAAGCGCTTCCTCGTCTATCTGATCTGGCCTGCGGGCCTGCTGATCGCGGACGCGCTCGGCCGGCTGCGGTCGCGGGCGGCCTTTGCAACGGCCGCGGGCCTGTTGGTCGCCGGCTCCGCCTTCCCGCTGCCGGTTGCAGGGCACCATGTCTCCTGGATCGGCCTCTGGCCGCTGCCTCCCGTCTATCTGCACGCCGCCGTCACCGGCCGGCCTTCGGGAAGCCCGGTGCTGCAGCCGTCCGGGGTCCGTCTCGCCGCCTTTTCGCCGGCGGATCTGCCGCGTTTCGCCAACCTGTGGCGGGTGTGGAGCGCCCGCCGGGCCTGGGCGAGCGCGCCGCGGCCGGAGCGGCTCGATCCGGCGCGTGTGAAAGCCGATCGCGCCGCGCTCTTTGTGTTTCTCGATCCGTCGGACGGCGGCGGCCGCCATTGGACGCTCCCCCGGCTGAGCAACGCGCTGCTGAAGCCGGTCGAGTTCGTGCCTGCCGGCTGGCTCGAGCCCTGGGCGCCGTACCTCGAAGTCGAGCCGCTCGGCGCCATCGCGCCCGACTACGCGGTCTTCCGCACGCGGTTGCCCCGCATCGACGGCTCGTGGCTCCTGGTCACCTCCCAGGGCGGTGCGCTTCACCGAAGCTGGCAAGCGCGCGCCGGACAGCGGCCGCAGCCGCCGGAACGGGCTCTCCGGCGCGGCCGGGGGCGCGCCGAGAAGATCTGCCGCCGGCTGCCGGAACACGACATCGTGGTGCTGCTGCCAGGGGACGATCCGGCCCGCTTCTACCTGCCGTTCCTGCTGGCGACGCCCGGACTGATCGTCATCGAGCGCGGTGAAGAGCGGGCCCTGCTGGAACGCGTCGCCGCCGCTCCGCGCCTCGGCGAGCGGCGCGTCGCCGGCGTGGAGATCCGCGAGCTGCGAGTCATGCGCCGGCGGACCGTGCTGATCTCCTTTCTCCACCATGGGGAATGAAGAGCAGAGGGTCGCGTAGAATCAGCGTGTGGCTGCTTCTTGACCCCAGCCGACCGGTGGTCTACCATGATTCAAGTGCTTGCGGGAGAACAGTATGCGCCTTTGGCTATTCACGACCCTCGTGCTTCTGCTGGCTCTTTTCCACCACGCTCGAGCCGACGCCAAAGGCCGGTTCGAGCGCGTGACGGTGGTGGTCCCAGGAGCGACGGCCGAGATTCAAGTCACAGATCCCGAATTGCTCGATTTCTTCAGCTTCAGCCGGTTTCCTGATCAGCGCCTTGCCGCCGCGCCAGCCATCGCAATCCAGGCCTACATTGTCACGCGCGGCGCCTACACGCCCGACGGCGTCTTCCGCGCATTTGATCGACTTCACTACTACCCCAGCTCGGCTCCGGGCGCCCCGGGTCATGTGTACTACGACGGCCTTGTCAACGGCTGGTCCGAATACGACAAGCAGTGGTACCGCGCAAGCCCGCAAGGCGATCGCGCGATGAGTCGCTTCATCGCAATGCAGGCGCTACGCGCCCACGGAGGTCGGCCATGAATGAGTTTCAGGTGAGCGGGGCCAATTCGGCGGCACTCTTCACTCTCAAGCTGAACCGGGGCGACGGCATGTGCCTCCTCGCCATGAACTGGAAGAAGGGCAAGCCGCCCAAGGAATTCGTCGGCTTCGCCATCGAATACAAGGAGCCGGGCGGCGACAGGTTCTTCGCCCTCAAGAACCGCCTGGCGTTCCCCGGAGCAGGCGGCGAGGTCGACGACGCGAAGCAGTCCACCCTGCTGTCGCCGATCCAGATGTTCCGCTGGGTCCACTTCCCGCGGAACGCCGAGCTGGCCGGCGCGTTCACCTACAAGGTGACGCCGGCGTTCATGAACGACAAGGACGAGCTGAGCTACGGCGAGCCGCAGACCGCCAAGATCGAGCTCCGCCGGGAGACGCACCCGGGCAAGCTGAACGTCGCCTTCACCCGCGGGTTCGTCTCGTCCCAGGCGTTCGTGGACAAGTACGTGGCCGAGGGCCAGAAGCCGCAGGACGCCGTCAAGACCTTGTTGCCGGCGAAGGCGGACGACGGGCTGGGTTTCATCGCCACCCACCCGAAGGCCAAGGAGGCCCTGGACTGGATGGGGTTCGAGGCCCGCAGCGCCATCCTGGAAGTGCTCGACGAGGCCATCGCCGACAAGACCGCCGAGGTCCGGGCGGTGGTGTACGATCTGAACGAGCCGGGCGTCGTCAGCCGGTTCGAGAAGCTCGGCAAGCGGCTGCGCATCATCATCGACGACGACGGGGCGCACGGCAAGAAGAAGTCCGCCGAGACGGCGGCCGCCGCCCGGCTGGCCAAGACGGCGGCGCTCGTCAAGCGGCAGCATCTGGGCAAGCTCCAGCACAACAAGACGATCGTGGTGGACGGGAAAAAGGTGCAGGCGTGCGTGTGCGGCTCGACCAACCACTCGTGGCGGGGGTTCTTCGTCCAGAACAACAACGCCATCATCCTGCGGGGGCCGCAGGCCGTAAAAATCTTCATGGACGCCTACGATCACTACGAGGCGAACGACACCGTCGCCGGGTTCGGCAGGACCGGTTCGGCCGTCTGGAACGACCTGAAGCTGCAGGGGATCAAAGCCCAGGTCGGATTCTCCCCGCGGTCGAAGCAGAACGCGGTGCTGGCGGCGATCGCGAAGGACATCGAGGGCACTACGTCCAGCCTGTTCTTCTCCCTCGCCTTCCTGTACCAGACGCCCGGGCCGATCCGGGACGCGGTGAAGAAGGTGCAGAAGGACGGGACCGTGTTCTCCTACGGCATCTCCGACCACGCGGTGGACGGACTGTCGAAAGACGGGGAGCCGAAGGGGTCGAAGCGGCTCGGCGTCAAGCTCCAGAAGCCGGACGGCAAGGTCACCCTGGTTCACCCCCAGGAGCTGACGAAGAACGCTCCGCAGCCGTTCAAGGGAGAGCCGACCGGCGGCGGCGGCACCCGGATGCACCACAAGTTCATCGTCATCGATTTCGACAAGCCCACGGCCCGGGTGTACATGGGGTCGTACAACTTCTCGTCGGCGGCCGACGTGTCGAATGGGGAGAACCTGCTCATGATCCGCGATCGGCGGGTGGCCGTGTCCTATGTGGTCGAGGCGGTCCGCATCTTCGACCACTACCACTTCCGGGTGGCCCAGGCGGACGCCAAGAAGGCGAAGAAGAAGCTGCAACTGGCGAAGCCGCCGCGCAAGGCGGGGGAGCGGGCATGGTGGGCCGAGGACTACACGAACCCGCGGAAGATCCTCGACCGCGAGCTGTTTGCGTGACCTACATGGGGGATTCGATGAGAGCCAAGCCATTCCCGTTTGTGATCCTGTCTGTCCTTGCCGTCCTTTCTGTCATCGGCGCCCAGGTCTCGGCCGCCCCTCCTCGCCCGATCGGCGATTCGCGGGTGTTCGCCGCGGTGCCGGCGGTCCCCGGGTTCCCGGAGGGCGTCGCGATCCGGGGCAAGCGCGTCTACGTCACCGGACCGGCCAACTTCGGGATCTTCACGCCGTCCGTCGTGTGGGCCTATAACCGCAAGAACGGCCATCTGGAGAGGACGTTCCCCGTCACCTTGCAGGACCCGGATCCGGCGGTGATGAAAGGCCTCTCGCCCGGCAATTTCGGCCCTGACGGCAGGCTCTATGCGGCGGAACCGTTCATGGGCGTCGTCATCGCTTTCGACCTCGACAAGGACAACACGCAGGAGGTCTACGCGGGTCCGTTCCCCGCGCCCGGCGGGCCGGGGAGCTCGCTGCTCAACGAGTTGGTCTTCGACGCCGCCGGCAACCTCTACGTGACCGATTCGTTCCAGGCCACCATCTATCGCGTGCCGCCCGGCGGTGGCGCGCCGGAAGTGTGGTTCGCGGATCCCCGCCTGGCGGGCGATCCGGACGTGCCTTTCGGGGTAAACGGCATCCGCATCGACAAGAAGGCCAAGAAGGTCTACGTCTCGGTGACCGCCGAGAACGGCACCATGGACGGCGTGATCTACCGGCTGCCCCTGGTGGATCATCCCACCGCGGCCGACCTGCACGAGGTGCATCGCTACGCGTTTCCCGATCCCGCCCCCGGTGCGCTGCCCGGGCCGGACGGCATCGCCCTGAGCCAGTCGGGCCGGATCTACGTCGCGCTCGCGGGCACGAGCCAGATCTCGGTCCTGCGGCCCAACGGCCACGAGGTGGTGCGTTTCTCCGGGCCGGCGGCGAATCCCGGAGGCTCGCCGAACCCGATGCCCTTCGCGAACCCGGCCAACATCGCCTTCGACGACAAGGAGCGCCGCATCCTGGTCACCAACCACGCCAGCCTGGTGACGCCGCCGGATCCGAGCCTGTTCGCCATCCTCGACATCTTCGTGGACGAGCAGGGGCGGCCGGTGCCGTAACGCCGCTGCAACCGGGCAGCCCGGAATTTCGGCAGACGGTCCGTCCAGGAGAGAGTCCTTGATCTGAGGAGGGGCCTATGTCAACCGTTTTCCGAGCACAGGGTTTGTCGGCGCTGCTGTGCGTCCTGTCGTTCGTGCCGGCGAGCGGGTGGGCCCAGGAGCCGGATCCAAGCAGGTGGTACCGGTTGTCGAGCGAGCTCACCGGGGACCGGTATTCGCTGGAGTCGGGCGAGCCGGGTACCGCGGTCCGGATGGCCTCCACCGATAACGTGCCGCGGCAATCCTGGCGATTCGTGCCCTTTGGCGACGGGTACTACTGGATGGTGCCGCGGTACTGCGGCGAAGCCTGCGCGTTGGAATCCGGCGAGCCGCGCACGCGCGCTCTCGTGGTCCGCCGCCACAACGTACCGGGCCAGCTCTGGAAGGTCATCCCGCAGGGACGCGGTTACAACCGTCTCGACAGCATGTTCATGGAGGAAAGGTCCGAGGAGTATGCGCTGGAGTCGCACGAGGCCGGCCGCGAGAGCCAGATGACCCGGTGGGGTCCGTACAGCGGACAGATGTGGAAGTTGACGCCGCTCGATGCCGTGGCGCCCAACGTCTCCATCCCGCGGCTCGATCCGAGGGGAGATCCCTACAAGACGGAAGGGCCGACGAACTACAGCTTCTACGCGCGGCCCGCCGGCACGGTCAAGGCGGTCATGCTCTTCGTGGATTTTTCGGACGCGCCCGCCGGCTCTCGCACCACGCAGTCCACCGCCGATCACCTGACGGGAAATGGCGACGCGCAAAGGCTGTTCGCGGCGCAGTCGTACGGCAAGCTGGCGCTCGACGTCACGCGCGTCGATGGCTGGCGGCGCATGCCGGGCCCGGCCGGCGATTACACGGGCCCGGACAAGGGCTTTTCCTTCGACGAGCACAAAGCGTATATCGCCGACGCCGTGGCGCTGTTCCCGGAGGTGCGGTTTGCCGAGTATCGAATGGTTTTCGTGGTCGCCGCGCCGACGCCGAAGATCGACCTGTCGCCCGCGTTCAATGCGCAGCCGGGGAGCGGCGTCCGCACGCCGGACGGCGAAGTGCGGCTGGCGGTCACCTTCGGGGACGACAGCTACCGGAATCGGCATATCAATCTCGTCCACGAGGTGGGGCATCTGTTCGGTCTGCCGGACCTCTATCCGCTCGATGACTGCGCGAGCAGGCCCGACGCCGTCGGTCCTTGGGACCTGATGGAAAACATCTTCGAAGGCAACGTCTTCTTCGGGTGGCACCGGCACAAGATGGATTGGCTCGACGCCGAACGCAAGACGTTTCTCGGCAGCGGCGAATGGCTCGGCACCCTGAGCCGGCTTTCGGCCGCCTATGGTACGTCGATGGTCGTCATCCCCGTCGGCAGCGATCCTCGGCCTTCGAAGGTGTTCGTCGTCGAGCTGGCCGAGCCCGTGCTCGTGAGGGGCTCGGGCGCGGCCACGGGCGACGGCGTGTTGATCTACAGTGTCGACGCCACGATCAAATCCGGTTGCCTGCCCGTCAAGGTGTATTCCAAGAACCCTGCGGACCTGTGGCGGGCGCCCTTCGCCGGCGGCGATACGTTCGACGATCCGGCGGCGCCGATGATCGTCGAGATCCAGAGAAAAATAGGGGATGGCTATGCGGTGAGGGTCCGGCGCCGGTGAGGCGACGTTGACGCAACTGAGAGACCGCCATAGGATGCGCGGAACCGCTGCGAGACGATGAACAGGAGGAATCATGGCCCGGCATGAACCCGAACCCTTCGTGCCCTTCAGCCCCACCGCGAGCGACCTGGAGTCGATCGCCAGGGAC
>DATBGJ010000490.1:0-10026 GCA_036558045.1 Thermoanaerobaculia bacterium | reverse complement strand
CTTCAGCCTCGGTCGGAGCCGTCGCAGGAGCTGGTCCAGCGACTCTCTGCCTACCGGTTGATCGGACACTGCCATTTTGCCGTTCGTTTCCTGCCGAGAAGCGGTCCCCGCTTGAGCGTGACGGCAATGATAACTCGGAAGGAGACTCTTTCCCACCCGCAACCCTGGATTCTGCCGGATTCTGCTGGATTTCGCGAGAGAGCGCGGTGATAGACTCCACCCCCACCATGGCTACCACGGTGCAAATCCGCGATCGCGTCGCCCTGAGCCTCCGCCAATCGCCGATCATCGGCGTCGTGCGCACCGGCTCGCGCGAGGAAGCCGCCGCCCAGGCCCGGGCGCTGGCGGCGTCCGGCGTCGAGCTGGTCGAGATCACCTTCAGCGTGCCGGGAGCCTCCGGCCTGCTCCGCGAGCTGCTGGCGGCCCGCGGCTCCGAGGGGCCCCCCTGGTTCGGCATGGGCACGGCGACCACGGCGGCGCGCGCCCGCGAGGCGGTGGCCGCGGGGGCCGAGTTCCTGGTGACCCCCAACGTCAGCGCCGAGGTGGCGCGGGAGGCGCGGCAGGCCGGCCTGTTCCTCGTCATGGGCGCGCTCACGCCCACCGAGATCGTGGCGGCGAACGAGCTGGGCGCCGACCTCGTCAAGGTCTACCCGCTGCCGCCGCTCGGCGGAGCGGCCTACCTCGCCACGATCCGCGGACCGCTCTCCGATATCGCCATGCTGGCCGCCGGCGGTTTCGGGGTCGAAGAGATCCCCGCCTATGCCATGGCCGGCGCGGTCGCCTTCGGCATCGCCGCGCCGCTGCTCGGCGTCGGCCCCGACGAAACGGAAACCCGGCGGCGCATCTCCCGCGCCCTGGCCCTGGCCCGCGGCGGCGCCTTCGAGGGGGAGAGAGAGGAGGAGAGATGAACTCGACGCCGACCCCGCCGCGGCAGGTGGTCTTCGATCCGACTCCCGAGATCTACGCCACCGACACCCAGGGCTCCTTCACCTTTTCCCTGCTGGTGGCCGGCAAGTCGTTCCTCGGCACCAGCTCCTATGACGAGGTGCGCTTCGTCTTCTCGATCTGGCATCCCTCCGGGCAGCGCACGATCGACCTCGACCGCGCCTACGTGGAGCTGCGCGCCTCCTTCGATCCCGACGAGGACCACTGGACGAAGATCGCCGAGATCGAGCCCGTGGTGCCGCCCTACGCCGGCGGCGAGAGCTTCGACGGCTGGATCGTCCTCCCCATCCTCGGCAGCTCCAGCGCCTTCGCCCTGGTGGGCAGCGGCTTCGAGCCGCGCGCCCGCCTGCAGATCCGCGCCAGCGCCTACTTCGTGGCCTGAACAGAGCCCGGCGATGAACGCGCACGACATCCGGGCCTACCTGGTCTTCACCGGCAGCGGCCCCATCCTGGTGCTCGCCACCTATCCGAGCCTCACGGACGAGCGCCTGATCGGCAAGCTGCGCTACAAGGGGATCGACAAGTTCATCGCCTACGAGGTGGACCTCGGCGCCGTGCGCGAGCGCTACCCCCATTCCTTCGACAACGTGGCGAAGGACCTCGACGCCGAGGAGGACCTGCGGGTGCTCGACTTCAACGGCCACCAGATCATGGCCAACTTCTCCCTCGACAAGCTGGGCGAGCCGATCAAGTTCGAGGGGTAGGCCCCCGGAAATCCCTCAGGTCGTACCCGAGCTCGCGAAACAGCCGATAGGCGAGGGGAATCGGCAGCCCCACGACGTTGGTGTAGTTGCCGAAAACCTCCTCCACGAAGAGGGCGCCGAGGCCCTGGACGGCGTAGGAGCCGGCCTTGTCGAGGGGCTCGCCGGTGGCCACGTACCAGGCGATCTCCTCCGCGGACAGGGCCGCCATGCGCACGCGCGAGGAGGCCACCTCCACGGCCCGGCGGTCGCGGCCGGGCTCTTCGAGGGCGACGCCGGTCAGCACCGTATGCTCGCGGCCGGCGATGCGGGCGAGCATGCGGCGAGCGTCGGCAGGGTCCGTCGGCTTGCCGAGCAGCTCGCCGTCGATCACCACCACGGTGTCCGCCGCCAGCACCAGATCGCCGGGATGGGCCTGCGCCGCCGCCTTGGCCTGCGCCAGCCGCAGCACGGTGTCGCGCGGATCCTCGCCCGCCAGCGGCGTCTCGTCGAGGTCCGCCGCGCGCACGGTGAAGCGCAATCCGAGGGCGCCGAGCAGCTCGCGCCGGCGGGGGGAGGAGGAGGCGAGGATGAGGGTGGGGAGGCTGGTGGCCAATAGGGTCCTTGGACGCGGAGGCGGTCTGCCCTTCGAGACCTCACCCCCTGGCCCCCTCTCCACAAAGTGGAGAGGGGGAAAGAAAAAGCAAGATTCTTCGTAGGCGTTCCCCCTCTCCAGCTTGTCTGGAGAGGGGGCTAGGGGGTGAGGTCTCGGAGCGCAGGACGGCGCGCTCAGGCAGGCGCCCTCTCACGGGTAATACCCCCGCACCGTCTTCGCCTCCATCCCCGGTTTGGCCACCTTCACTTCGACGGTGCGGAACTTGTCGGCGTCGCTCTCCTGCGAGGACTGGTAGGCGAGGAGGTACTGCGAGCGCAGCTCCTTCTGGATGGTGTCGTAGATACCCTCCAGCTCGCTCGCCTGGGCGATGAAGAAGAAGCGTCCGCCGGTCTCGTCGGCCAGCCGCGAGAGCTTGAGGCGCACGTCGGCCTCGCGGGTGGAGAGGCCGATGCCCACGGTGTAGAGGGCCACGCCGGAGCGCCGGGCGTACTCCAGCGCCTCGGTGAAGCTGTAGCGGCTCCCCTCGTCCTTGCCGTCGGAGAGGATGATCAGCGCCCGCTTCCCCTTGACGCCGCCGAAGTAGTAGAGGGCATAGATCAGGCTGTCGTGCAGGGCGGTGTTGCCGGTGGCGGTGAGGCCCGCGAGCCCGCCGGCCAGTACGTCCTCCTGGTTGGTGAAACGCACCGCCAGCGTCGGCTGGTCGGCGAAGGTGATGACCGCCGCCCGGTCCTTGGGCGTGATGACCTTCTGGAAGAAGCGCAGCGCGCCGCGCACCGCCTGCTCCAGCTTCTCGCCCTCGCCCATCGAGGCCGAGGTGTCGAGCAGGATGCCGGCGTAGATGGGCACGTCCTCGACCCGCTCGAAGCGGCGCACCTGCTGCGGCACGCCGTCCTCGAGCACCTTGAAGTCGTCCTTGCCGAGCCCCTCTACCGGCCGCCCGCGGCCGTCCACCACCGAGGTGTAGAGCTCGACGAAATCGACGTTCACCCGGTGGGTGAAGTCCGGCGCGTTGATCAGCACCAGGTCCTCGGTGGAGGTGCCGCCGTCGAGGAAGGCGACGGCGCGCACGTAGGTGATCTCGTGGCCCTTGGGCAGGAAGAGGGGCTGGCTGAAGGGCGGCTGGTAGAGCGTCGCCACCCGGTCGTCGTTGAGGAAGAACTCCACGCGGTCGAGCTTCTCCCCCTCCGGCACCTCGACCTGCGCCAGGGCGCGCACGCTCGACTGATAGACCTTGCCGGCCTCCGGCTCGACCAGGCGTACCGCGAAGCGGTGCGGCCCGACGTTCAACTGGATCTCGTCCTCGGCCAGCTTGCGGCCGTCCTCGGCGAGCGCCAGCGCGCGCAGCGTATGGGCGCGGGGCTGATCGCCGAGATTGAGCTCGACGCTGTACGGCGGCCGGCTCTTGGCGAGCACCGGCCGGCCGTCGAGCTCGAAGCTGACGCGCGAGACGGCGCCGGTGGTGGCCGCTTCGACGCGCAGCTTGCCGGTGATCAGGCCGGGCGGCGGCTGCAGCAGGCGGATCGACTGCTCGCCGGTGCCGATGGCCGCGTTGGCCTCGGCCAGGGTGGCGCCCGCCGCGGGCGCGGCCGGAGCGGTCTCGGGCGCCGCGGCGACCGCCGCCGGCGGCGCCGTTTCCACCGTGGGGACCTCCAGCTCCCGCTCCTCGCGGAAGAAGCGCTTGCCGCCCGTGTCCTCGATCTTCATCACCAGCGAGTAGCTCCCCGGCCGGAGATAGCGCTGGACGACGACCGGGATGGTGTCCGAGGTGACCTCATCCTCCGGCAGCGCGAACCGGTAGCGGAAGTGCTCGAAGAGCTCTCCCTTGTAGAGCACCTCGCCGTCCACCACGAAGCTGTAATGCGCGGCCGTCGTGCTCCCCTCGATCCGCTCGGCGCTCACCGCCTGGCGCGGCACCGAGACCAGCGCCTGCATTACCGTGCGGCTGCCGAAGCGGGACGGGAAGGAGATGTCCACCTGGGCGGGGAAGGTCGGGGCGCCGGCCGGCACTTCGGTCGACGAGGCGGAGAAGGTGGAGAGCCACTCCTCGCCGGGCTTGGGGAGGAGCTGCACGGACGACTCGACGCGGTGCCAGTCCAGGGCCTCTCCCAGGCGCGCCGCGATGTCCTCGCCGCGCGGGCAGTTCTCGGCCACCGCCTGCAGGCCGCGCGCCGCGTCGGGCGACTGCACGCGCAGATTCTGGGCGAGGATCCACTCGACGCCGTCGCTGGGGCTCCACAGGCGATACGTCGCGCCGTAGGCGACGAAGACGAGGCTGAAGTCGCCGCGGATCTTCTCCGTGCCCGGATAGTCCCAGATCTCCAGCGGCACCAGGACCTCGCAGCGGGCCTGCAGGACGTGGGCGGGCTCGCCGTTGAGGAGCATCATGCGGGAGCGCTCGTCCGTCAGGTTGCCGAAGCGCTCGCGCGCCACCCTCGCCCGCTCGTCCCAGCGCTCCTGGAATTCGTTGCGGGCGGTCTGCGGGAAGGGATCGCGCACCTCCCAGAAGCGGCGGATGAAGGCGTCCCGCTGGTAGTCCTTGCCGAGCGCCAGGAACACCTCGCGCTCCTTCGCATTCATCAGCAGCGCCACCTCGTCGAGCCACGAGGCGTAGCGCGGAGCGAGATCCGCCGGCAGCGGCGGCGGCTCCTTGGCCGGCGGCGCCGCGGCGAGCGGAGAGAGGGACAGAGCAGAGACGGCGACGACAGCGGGGAACGTACGGCGGAACGAATACGGCATCGGAGCGATCCTACCCTATCCGGCCCTCGCCACCCCTACCCCGCCTCTCCCCGAGGGAGAGGCGGGGAAAAGAAGCAGCTCGGTGTCAGTCCGTGTTTGTCCGTGGGGTAATGCCTCACGGGTAATACCCCCGAATCGTCTTCCCCTCCAGCCCGGACTTCTTCACCTTCAGGTCCACCGTGCGGAAGCCGGGGTCGGTGCGCGCGCTGGTGGACTGATAGGCGAGCAGGTACTGCGAGCGCAGCTCCTCCTCGATGGCGGCGTAGATGGCGGGTAGCTCCTCGGCGTTCGCCGGGAAGAAGGCGCGCCCGCCCGTCTCCTCGGCAAAGCGGGCGAGCTTCCGCTTCTCGACCTCGTCGCCGAGACCGATGGAGTAGACGGTGACGCCGGCCCGGCGGGCGAACTCCAGCGCCTCCTCGTAGGTGAAGCGGCTGCCTTCGTCCTTGCCGTCGGAGAGCAGCAGGATGGCCCGCCTCCCCTTGAGGCCGTTGAAGCAGTAGAAGGAGAAGATCAGGCTGTCGTAGAGCGCCGTGCCGCGCTCGGCCTTGAGGCCGGCCAGGCCGCCGGCCAGCGCCTTGAGGTCGCGCGTGAACTTCACCGCCAGCATCGGATGGTCGTTGAAGGTGATGACGGCGGCGCGGTCCTTGGGACGCACCGTCCCCTGGAGGAACTGCAAGGCCGCCGCCTGCGCCTTCTCCAGGCTCCCCTCCATCGACGCCGAGACGTCGAGCGCCACGGCGGCGTGGATGGGCAGGTCCGTCACCCGCTCGAAGCGCACGACCTGCTGGCGGACGCCGTCCTCGGACACCGCGAAGTCTCCGGCCGCGAGCCCCGAGGTCACCGGCCGGCCCTGGCGGTCGAGCACCGTGGTGTAGAGCTCGACGAGGTCGACGTTGACCTGCTCCAGGTACTCGGGCGCGTTGACGAAGACGACGCTCTCGGTGGAGTTGCCGTCGGCGAGATAGGCCACGGCGCGCACGTAGGCGAGCGGCTCGCCCCTGGCGAGCACGATGGGATGGACGTACGGCGGCTGGTAGAGCGTCGCCACCCGCGTCTCGTTCAAGTACAGCTCCACCCTCTCGACGGCCTCGCCCTCGGGCACCTCCACCTCGGCGCGGGCGAGGAGGCTCGACTCGTAGCGCTTCCCCTTCTGCGGCTCGGCGAGGCGCACGCGGAAACGGTTGCCGGCGGCGTTGATCTGGATCTCGTCGGAGGCGAGGAGCTCGCCGGCGGCGTCGTAGGCGGCGGCGCCGAGCGTGCGGGTGCGCGGCACCGCGCCGAGGTCCAGCTCGACGCTGTAGGGCGGCGCCTTCTTGCTCAGCACCGGCTTGCCGTCGAGGGCGAAGGTGACGCGGGCGATGTCCGGTCCGGTGGTCAGGGTGTCGAAGCGCTGCATGCCGGCTTGGAGCTGGCCGAAGGGAGGCACGATCTTGATCGTCGTCTCGCCGCTGCGCAGGGCCGCGTTGGCCTCGGCGAGGATGCGGGCGCTCTCGGCTTCCTCCGCCGTCCGCGCCACCAGAGGCGCGGGAGCCGCGTTCTCCTTGACCGGCACCGAGAGGGCGCGCTCCTCGCGGAAGAACCGGTCGCCGTTGACGTCGTGCAGCTTGACCACCAGCGTGTATTCGCCCGGCCGCAGCGGGCGCTCGAAGGCCAGGGGGAGCGCCTCGGCCTCGCCGGCGGCGGGCATGTCGAACTTGTAGCGGAAGCTGTCGAAGAGCTCGCCGTCGCGCAGCACCTCGCCGGTCAACAGGAGGTTGTACGAGCGGGCCTCGCCCAAGGCGGCCTGGCCGGCGGCGCCCGCCGGCACGGTGACGACGCCCTGCAGCACGGTGCGGTTCTGGAAGCGGCCGGGGAACGAGAGCTCCAGGCTGGCCGGCAGGGGGGTGGCACCCTCGGGCACGTCCGTCGAATAGGAATTGAAGATCGACACCCATTCACCGCCGGGCGCATCGGGCCGCATCGAGATCCGCGCCTCCAGGAAGTCCCAGCGAAGCCCCTGGCTCGCCACCCAGGCGATGCCGGCGGCGAGCTTGCGGGCGTGTTCCCAATCGCCGCAACCGCTGTTCAGGTCCGTGATCTCCGCGAGGCTGTGGCCGCCGGTGACGACGCCGTTTCCGTTCGGCGCGCCGTCGCGGGCCTGGCCGCCGAGCGAGGCCCTGTCGCCGGCGTTGGGGCGCTGCTCGAGAACGCTCTGCGCGAAGAGCACGTCGATACCCTCGAAGGGATTCCACACCCTGAACGGACCGGCGCCCCACTTGCGGTAGAGGACCACCGCGAACGCTTCGGGCTCGCGGTCGGAGCTGGCGTAGAACCAGACTTCGAGCGGCCAGAGGATCAGCGAGCAGTTCGACTCCACCCGCTCCTCGGGCGGACCGTTGAGCAGGAGCACCCGGGAGCGGCCGTCCTTCAGATCGCCGAACTGCGCCCGCGCCTGCTGGACGTAGAGGTCCCAACGGTCCTTGAGCTCGTTGCGCGCCGTCCGCGGCAGCGGATCCCGCACCTCCCAGAAGCGCTTGATGAAGGCGTCGCGCTGGTAGTCCTTCTCCAGCGCCAGGAACACGGCGCGCTCCTCCTCGGTGATGAGGACGTCCACCTCTTCGAGCCAGGCCCGATATTTCTCCGTCAGCCTGGCGACGGCGGCCTTCTCCGCCGCGGAGACCCGGCGGTCGAGGAACGAGCTGGAGGTGGGGGAGGTGGCGGCGGAGGCGGCAAGGGGGAGGAGGATAAAGAGGATGAAGAGAAGGGCGCGGCGGTATGCCCGCGAAACCCTCACCACCCCGGCCCTCCCCACGATAAATCCACGGACCCTTTGGGCGGGATCGGCCCTCACGGGTAATACCCCCGGATCGTCTTCGCTTCCAGACCGGGCTTCCCGACCTTCAGCTCGACGCTCCGGAAGTCATTCCCGCCGCTGATGTTGCTCGACTGGTAGGCGATCAGGTACTGCGAGCGCAGCTCCCTTTCGATAGTGGCGTAGATGCCCGGCAGCTCTTCGGCGCTCTTGAGGAAGAAGGAGCGGCCGCCGGTCTCCTCGGCGAGGCGCGAGAGCTTGCGCTTGTCCGCATCGTCGCCGAGGCCGATCGAGTAGATCGTCACGCCCGCCCGTCGCGCGTAGTCCAGCGCGTCGTCGTAGGTGAAGCGGCTGCCTTCGTCCTTGCCGTCGGAGAGCAGCAGCAGGGCCCGCTGGCCCTTGATGCCGGTGAAGTAGAAGAGGGTGAAGATCACGCTGTCGTAGAGCGCCGTGCCGCGCTCGGCCTTGAGGCCGGCGAGGCCGCCGGCGAGCGCCGGCACGTCGTTGGTGAACTTCACCGACAGGTTCGGATGGTCGTTGAAGGTGATCACCGCCGCGCGGTCCTTCGGACGGATGGTCTGCTGGAAGAACTCCAGGGCCGCCTGCTTCGCGCGGTCGAGGCTCGCCTCCATGGAGGCCGAGACGTCCAGCGCCACCGCGGCGTGGATCGGCAGGTCGGTGACCTTCTCGAAGCGCGCGATCTCCTGGCGCGCGCCGTCCTCGCTGACGGCGAAGTCCTTCGCCTCCAGGCCTTCCACCGGCCGCCGCTGCTTGTCGAGCACCGTGGTGTAGAGCTCGACAAAGTTGATGTTCACCTCGGAGAGGTTCTCGGGCGCGTTGACGAACACCAGGTGCTCGGTGGAGTTGCCGTCCGCGAGGTAGGCCACCGCGCGCACGTAGGCGATCTCCTCGCCCTTCGGCAGCGCGATCGGCTGCTGGTACGGCGGCTGGTAGAGGGTGGCCACGCGCGTCTCGTTGACGAAGAACTCCACCCGCTCCACCGTCTGGTTCTCGGGCACCTTGACCTCGGCGCGGGCGAGCAGGCTGCGGTCGTAGTGCTTCCCCCGCTGCGGATCCACCAGCCGCACCTGGAAGCGGTTGGCGGCCGAGTTGATGATCATCTCGTCGCCCGCCACCTCGGCGCCGGAGGCGTCGCGCGCCACGGCGGAGAGATTGCGCGGCCGGGGGATGTTGCCGAGGTCGAGCTCGACGGAAAACGGCGGCCGCTTCTTGGTGAGCACCGGCTTGCCGTCGAGGGCGAAGGTCACCTGGTCGATGTTGGAGCCGGTGGTCAGGGTGTCGAAGCGCTGCATGCCGGTCTGCAGCTCGCCGAAGGGCCGGATCAGCTTGAGGCTCGTCTCGCCGTTGGCGATGGCGGCGTTGGCCTCCGCCAGCAGGCGGGCGCTCTCCTCGTTGGTCTCGCTGGGCGGCGCCGGCGCCACCCGGTCGGAGGCGGGCACGGTGATCTTGCGCTCGTCGCGGAAGATCTTGCCGGAGTTGAGGTCCTCCAGCTTGACGATCATCGAGTAGTCGCCCGGCCGCAGGTAGCGCTGGAAGATGACCGGCAGGTTCTCGCCGGAGGCGGCCGCCGTGGGCGGGAAGTCGAACTTGTAGCGGAAGATGTCGAACAGCTTGCCGTCCTGCAGCACCTCGCCGTTGAGCTGCAGGTTGTAGGTGTTGGCGCTGCCGAGCGCCGCCTTGCCGGCGGCGTCGGAGGGCACGCTGAGCACGCCCTGCACCACCGTGCGGTTCTGGTAGCGGCCGGGGAACTCGAGGTCGAGCTTGGCGGGCAGCGGCGTCGCGCCGGCGGGCATGTCCGTCGAGTACGACTTGAACGACGAGACCCACTCGCCGGACTGGTCGTGCGGCTTCTCCATGATGCGCTGTTGCAGGAGGTCGTACCCCAGCCCCTGCCGCGACACCCAGCCGATGCCGCCGGCCAGCTTGTCGCCGTCCCGGCAGCCGGCCACGATGGCCTGCAGGCTGGGCTCGCCGGAGTTGGCCGCGCTGCCGTTGAACAACGCGGGGATGCCGTCGAGCGGAGTCCACACCCGGAACGGCCCGGCGCCCCATTTGCGGAAGAAGACGACGATGAACTCGGAGCGCATACGGTCGCTGCCGGCGTAGAACCAGACCTCGACGGGCCAGATCAGGTTCGAGCACTGGGAGACGATGCGGTCCGCCGGCGCGCCGTTGAGCAGCAGCACGCGGGCGCGGTCGTCCTCCAGGCTGCCGAACTCGTGGAGCGCCACCTGCAC
>DATBGJ010000489.1:0-7545 GCA_036558045.1 Thermoanaerobaculia bacterium | reverse complement strand
TCCACAGGCGGTCCTTGACGATCGGGCCGCCCACCTCAGCGCCGTAGTCCTTGACGCTGACGATGCGGTTGCCGGCCTTGAACGAGGCCTGGGGGCTGGTGAGGCCCGAACCGGCACGCCACGGGCCCGCGGTGCCCAGCTCGCTGTTGTCGAACGAGGTGTCGGACTGGTTGCTGTCACTGGTGTTGTAGTAGCGGCCGGAGCCGCGCCACTCGTTGGTGCCGCGCTTGGTCACCATGTTCAGCACCACGCCGCCAGTGGCGATCGTGGTGTCGGAACCGCCGGTGGTCACCTGCATCTCCTCGAAGGCGTCGAAATCGTAGTACGCCGGCGAGGAGCCGAGGGCCGCCATGTCGGTGATCACCACGCCGTCCACCGCCCAGATGGCCTGGTCGCCGGACGAGCCGGGGCCGACGTACTGCGACTGCTGGCCGCTCTCGTTGCCGCCGACGTTGATGCGGTCGGTCAGCACGCCGGGAGTGGTCTGCAGAATGGCCCAGGGGTCACGGGCCGTCGGGATCTTCTCGAGCTCCGTCGAGTTGACCGTGGCGCCGGTGGAGATGCGCCGCTCGTCCAGCAGCGGGCTCTCCGCCGTGACCGTGATCACGTCCTCGACCGCCGCGTTCATCGTCATCTCGAGGTTGGTGTTGCGACCGATGTTGATGACGATGTTCGGGTAGTCGAGAGTCGAGAAGCCCTCCAGCTCCGCCTTCAGGGCGTAGCTGCTGGGCGCCAGACCCAGGAAACGGAACTGGCCCTGGGCGTTGGTCACCTGCACCTGCGGCGCGCCGCCGCCGGTGAGGGTCATGGTGACTCCAGGCAGCGCCGCCCCCTGGTCGTCCTTGACGGTGCCGTAGAGGTTGCCGGTCTGCAACTGGGCGAAGGCGGTGCCGCCAACGACCAGCAGCAGCAACGCGGCGACGGCTACGATCCGTCCCCTAAGGTTGATGCTCTTCATTTCGATAAACCTCCCGTTTGGTGGTTGTAGGCCGCCGCGAACGTTCGCGACAGCGGCAAGAAGACAGGTGTGAAAAGCCGTGACTCTGTGCCGGGCAACACCTCCTCTCCGGAATGCAGGGATCTGAACTGCTTTGAATCCGCAACTCTAGTCCACTGTCTCACCCCCGGTCAAGCAAGGGGGGTGCCACTCGCGGCGGAGGCTGTGGGAAGAGGTCCAAGTCCTTGCGGTGCAATCCTTTGCCGCCTCTTATGCCATGGCGGGATTGCGGGCTGATCCAGTCGCTTGAACGGGGCTGATCCAAATTCTTGAAGCACCGGCCTGCGGTCTTCGCCGGGCGCCGGCGGTGCGGTGCGCGCCAGGCCCCTCTGCGACAAGGATTTCCACCCCTTACGGCGCCGCCGCAGGAATGCGCTCCGGCCCATGGCACGTTCCCTGCTGTGGGTCCGTGGTCTCGGGGATCCCTATATTGAAAGGCGTCATGATGCGGAAGATTTCGCTGTTGCTGCCGTTGCTGGGAGTCGTGCTGGCCGCCGGCTGCTCCGAGTACAAGCTGTTCGATTCGGTGGGTTACCTGCGCCAGCAGTACGCCAAGGAGATCGGGCCGCAGGAGGCCGCCAAGGTCGAGGTGCCGTTCGAGCTCGACGACCACATCCGGCACGAGCTCGACAAGATGCAGAGGATCCCCAGCGAGCTGCGCAAGATCAACCAGGTCAACGCCTTCATCTTCGACGGCCTGCGCCTGCAGTACACGCTGACGCCGACGCGCAACGCCGTCGACACCTATCGCACCCGCGAGGGCAACTGCCTCTCCTTCGTCAACCTCTTCGTCGGCGTGGCGCGCCATCTCGGCCTCAATCCCTACTACGTCGAGGTCACGGACCTGCAGAAGTGGAACCACCGCGACGGCATGGTGGTCAGCCAGGGCCACATCGTGGCCGGCATGTACCTCGACGGCATCCTGCGCACCTTCGACTTCCTGCCCTACCGGCGCAAGGCCTACCGCGACTTCAACCCGATCGACGACCTGACGGCGGCGGCGCACTACTACAACAACCTCGGCGCCGAGGCGCTGCTCGCCGGCGACCTCGAGCGGGCCCGCGGGCTGCTGACGACGGCGACGCGCATCGCGCCGCGCTTCGACAAGGCGATCAACAACCTGGGCGTCGCCGAGGCCCGCGCCGGCCGGCCGGAGAAGGCGCTGGAGATCTACCGGCGCGGGCTGGAGATCAAGCCCGACGACTCGACGCTGCTGGTCAACATGGCGCGCGCCCTGCAGCAGCTCGGCCGCCAGTCCGAGGCCAGCGAGCTGCTGGCGAGGATCGAGGACATCAACACCACCAATCCCTTCTTCTTCGTCTACCAGGGCGAGGTGGCGCTCGCCCGCGGGCAGACGGAGAAGGCCCTGGACTACATGGCGCGCGCGCTGCGCCTCGACAGCGAGCTGCCCGAGGTGCACCTCGGCCTGGTCAAGGTCTACCTCGCCATGGGCGACACGGAGAAGGCGCGGCACCACCTGGGGCGCGCCCTGAAGCTGGACGCCACCAACCAGGACGCCCTGCAGTACGCCCGCATGCTGGGGCAGTGAGCAGAACCGGGTTCCCCCGCGCCGGCACTCACCGGGAGGAGCGCCCCGCCGCTCCGGAGCTGTACGGATCCCTCCTCTGGGAGTACCATGGAATGGGCCAAGTCGTTCAAGGAGGCCGCGATGAGCGCGCTCGAAGTCATCATCCGTAACCGTTTTCCCCTCCGCCTCTCGCTGCTGCTCCCGCTGCTGCTGGCGGTGCCCCTCCCCGCCCAGCAGACGATTTTCGAAGGCACCTCGCAGGTGGTGGCCGTCGAGGTGCCGGTGAACGTCATCGACCGCGACGGCCAGGCGGTGCGCGGGCTCACCCGCGACGATTTCGAGGTCTTCGACGGCAACGAGCCGCAGAAGCTCACCGGCTTCGAGGTGGTCGACCTCAAGATGATGCAGGGCGGCACCGCCGGCGCCGCTGCCTCGGCGCCGGCGGCGAACCTGCCGGCGGGGGCGCGGCGGCACTTCCTGTTCCTCTTCGACCTGTCGTTCTCCAGCCCGACGTCGATCCTCAAGGCGCGGCTCGCGGCTCGCGACCTGGTGCTCAACGCGCTGCATCCCACGGACCTCGCGGCGGTCGCCACCTACTCGCTGGAGACCGGGCCGAAGCTGCTGGTGACCTTCACCCCGGACCGTTCGCAGCTCGCGCGCGCCATCGACACGCTCGGCTACCGCGAAGCGCTCGACGCGCGCCGCATGGACCCCCTGCGCTTCATCATCGATCCGCCCACCAACGAGGCCACCGGCAATGCCTTCACCCTCGCCGAGGGCACGGACCTGCGGCAGCAGCGCGACCAGGCGATCAAGGAGTACCTCAAGACGCTCGCCTTCGCCACCGAGCGTGCCGAGCGTTCGTTCGAGGTGGGGCGCATCTCCTCCTACTCGCGCTCGCTCGGCGACATGGCGAAGACGCTCAACGCCGTCGAGGGGCGCAAGCACGTCATCCTCTTCTCCGAGGGTTTCGACAGCCGGCTGTTGATCGGCCGCCAGACCACGGACTCGGACGCCGACGAGGACAATTTCAACATCGCCTTCGGCGAGACCTGGAAGGTGGACAACGACCAGCGCTACGGCAACACCGGCCTGCAGGGGGACCTTAACCGCATGCTCGACGAGTTCCGGCGCGCCGACTGCGTCATCCAGGCGGTGGACATCGGCGGCCTGCGCGCCGGCGCCGACGAGCGGGCGCGGCCGAGCGGCCAGGATTCGCTGTTCTACATCGCCAACGAGACCGGCGGCGAGCTGTTCAAGGACGCCAACAACCTGCGCCAGCCGCTGGAGAGGATGCTCGAGCGCACCGGCGTGACCTACCTGCTGACCTTCGAGCGCTCGGACCTCAAGCTCGACGGCTCCTACCATCGCCTGCGGGTGAAGGCGAAGCTGCCGCCGGGGGCCCGCCTCTCGCACCGCGCCGGCTACTACGCGCCGCGCCCGTTCAAGGAGCTCGATCCGCTGGAGAAGGGCCTCCTCGCCTCCGACAGCATCGCCAGCGCCGCGTCGAAGCGCGAGGTGGACCTCAACGTGCTGGCGGCGGCGTTCCGCGCCGGCGAGTCGCTCTCCTACGTGCCGGTGATCCTGGAGATCGGCGGCCGCAGCCTGCTCGCCGGCCAGAAGGAGAGCAAGCTCAACGTCGAGATCTACAGCTACGTCAGCGACGCCAAGGGTCAGATGCGCGACTTCTTCAACCAGCGGGTGGCGCTCGACCTCGGCAAGAACCGCCCGGCGATGGAGGAGGGCGGCATCAAGTATTACGGCCACTTCGACCTCGAGCCCGGCAGCTACCAGGTGCGGGTGCTGGTGCGCAACGCCGAGACCGGGCGCACCGGCGTGCAGACGGTGCCGGTGGAGGTGCCCACCTACGCGCAGCAGAGCGGCCCGGTGCTGCTGCCGCCCTTCTTCATGGAGGACCGCCAGAAGTGGCTGCTGGTGCGCGAGCAGGAAGGCAACGGCGGGCTGCAGCAATCGGTCGTCTATCCGTTCACCGTGGACGGCGAGCCCTACGTGCCCGCCGCCCGGCCGGTGCTGCGCCGCGAGAAACCGGCGCGGCTCTGCCTGGTGGCCTATAATCTGGGCAAGGGCGACCTCGCGGTGCAGGGCAAGGTGACGGCGGCGGACGGCAAGGCGTTTCTGGCGGGCCGGCTGTCGAAGGTGGAGCGCACGGCCACCGGCATCCAGGGGCTCGACAAGCTGGTGGCCACCTTCGATCCGGCCGGCCTCAACGAGGGCGACTACGTGCTGCAGGTGGCGGTGACGGATCCGGCGACGGGGCGCAAGGAAGCCAGCTCCCTGCCGTTCCACATCTACTGAGGGGTGAGTATCTTGGGTCGTCTGCAGGTTGAAGTCTTGAAGTCATGAAGCCGAAGTGGGGGCAGGTCCCCGGGCTCGCGGCCCGGGACGGGGGATTCATCATGATCAGGAGGATGGGGTCCGTGTGGCTCTGCGCCGCGCTGGGGCTGGCCTGCGCCGCGGCGCCGGCGGCGGCGCAGACGTTCGCCGGCACCGCCGAGGTGGTGGAGGTCGAGGTGCCCGTGCAGGTGGTGCGCGACGGCCAGCCGGTGCGCGGCCTGACGGCGGCCGACTTCGAGATCTACGACGGGCGCAAGAAGCAGGCGATCACCGGCTTCCATGCCGTGGACCTCGCCACCGCCGGCGCGGCGGCCTCGCCGCTCGCCGGCCGCCGGCAGTTCCTGCTCTTCTTCGATCTCGCCTTCTCCGATCCGCAGGCTATCGTCAAGGCGCGCGAGGCGGCCCGCGAGCTGGTGCTCAAGGGAGCGCGCGCCGGCGATCTGGTGGGCGTGGCCACCTACAGCGCCGCCCGCGGACCCCAACTCGTGCTCGGCTTCACCTCCGACCGCCGGCAGGTGGACTCGGCGCTCGCATCCCTGGGCCTCGCGCGCGGCGAGGCCGGCGATCCGCTGCGGCTGGTCGTGGCCCGCGGCGGCGCGGCAGACCGGCGGCAGCTCGCCGAGCATTCCCTGGAGGAGAGCACGGCGGACAACGATGCCCTGCTCAGCGTGCTCGGCCCCCAGCAGGCTAATCTCGGCCGCGAGTCCAACCGCGCCGCGCAGACGGCCGCGGTGACGGCGCTGACGCGGTCCGTCGCCGGCTTTGCCCATCTGCTGGCGGCGATCCCCGGCCGCAAGCAGGTCCTCTACTTCTCCGAGGGCTTCGACAGCTCGCTGCTCACCGGCTCCGGCGGCGCTTCCGCCCTGGGCGCCAGCGGCGGCGGCAGCATCTCGGCCGGCGGCGAGGATCCGACCGCCACCGTGGACCGCGGCATCGGCTCCAGCGAGCCTGTCCTCGGCAGCACGGACGAGAGCTTCGGCAGCACGCATTCGGTCAACGAGGTGGAGCGGATGCTGGAAGAGCTCCGCCGCGCCGACTGCGTCGTCCAGGCGGTGGACATCGGCGGCCTGCGCGCGGGCGGCGAGCAGCGGGTGACGCGCACCGGCGGCAAGGACACCCTGGTGACCCTCGCCCGCGGCACG
The DNA here is from genome assembly GCA_036558045.1 of Thermoanaerobaculia bacterium. Classification (GTDB taxonomy): domain Bacteria; phylum Acidobacteriota; class Thermoanaerobaculia; order Multivoradales; family UBA5704; genus DATARR01. The sequence continues at coordinate 1,523 of DATBGJ010000489.1, read as the reverse complement.
GACGGCGAGCTGTTCGAGAACTCGAACGACCTGTCGACGGCGATGAGCGGCATCCTGGAGCGCACCAGCCTCACCTACGTGCTGTCGTTCCAGCCGGAGAACGTCAAGCCCGACGGCGCGTACCACAAGCTGCGGGTGGAGCTCAGGAACTCGCCGCGCGGCACCCGCCTCTCCTACCGGTCCGGCTATTACTCCCCCAAGCCCTATGCGTCGCTCAATCCGCTGGAGAAGCTGTTCGAGGCCTCCTCGCGGGTGATGGGGGGAGTGGAATCGGGCTCCATCTCCACCAGCGTGCTGGCGGCGCCCTTCCGCACCGCCGCCGAGCGCGCCTACGTGCCGGTGCTCATCGAGGTCGACGGGCCGGCGCTGCTCGCCGGCAAGCCGCAGGGAACGCTGCCGGTGGAGATCTACGTCTACGCGCTGGACGCCGGCGGGGCCATCCAGGACTTCCTCGTCCAGTCGCTCGGCCTGGACCTCGCGAAGGCGGAGCCCGCCCTGCGCCAGAGCGGCCTCAAGTTCTTCGGCCATCTCGACCTGCCGGCCGGCGAGCACTCGGTGCGCACGCTGGTGCGCAACGGCGCGACCGGCGCCTACAGCCTGCGGGTGGTGCCGCTCACCGTGCCTTCCTTCGCCGCCGGTCCGGTGCTGCTGCCGCCCTTCTTCCCCGAGCCGGCGAACCGCTGGCTGCTCAGCCGCGAGACGCCGCGCGGACCGCAGCCGCCTTATCCCTTCATGGCACGGCAGCAGCCGTACATCCCGTCGTCGCGGCCGGCGCTGGCCGCCGGCCAGGAGGTGCCGCTGTCGCTCGTCGGCTACAACCTGGGGCCGGGGGAGCTCAAGGCCGAGGGGCGGATCCTCACCCGCGACGGCCGCGAGGCCGGCAGCGGCGAGGTGCGGGTGGTGGAGCGGGAGAGCGCCGGCGCCGGTCCGGACCGCTTGGAGGCGGTGTTCAAGCCGCCGAAGCTGGCGCCGGGCGAATACCTGTTGCGCGTGACGCTGACCGGCGCCGCCGGCGCCGTCACGGCGAGCGGCGCTCCCTTCGCGGTGAGCGCCGGGCGCTGATCGGTGGTACCGTTATGGGAGTCTCTTCTTTTCTTCTCGCTTGGGAGGTTTCATCTTCGAGGGCTGAAAGGACGATGCATGAAGACACGTAGCCGCCTGCAAGTTTTCGCCGCCGGGCTCGCGGCCGCCGCGCTGGGATTGTCCTGCGGCCCGGTCCTGGCCCAGCAGACCTTCTCCGGCGCCACCGAGGTGGTGGTCGTCGAAGTGCCCGTCCAGGTAGTCAAGGACGGCGAGCCAGTCCGCGGCCTGACGGCCAACGACTTCGAGGTCTTCGACGGCCGCAGGAAGGTGCCGGTCACCGGCTTCGAGGTGCTGGACCTCGCCACCGCGGCGCCCGCGGGGGCCGCCGCCGAGGCGCAGATCCCGGCCTCGGCGCGCCGGCACTTCCTGATGCTCTTCGACCTCTCCTTCTCCGAGCCCAAGGCGCTCGCCAAGGCGCGCGACGCCGCCAAGGACGTGAT
>DATBGJ010000488.1:0-1544 GCA_036558045.1 Thermoanaerobaculia bacterium | reverse complement strand
GCAGACGGGAGACCTGCTGCTCCTGCTCGGTCCGGCGGCGAAGGTGGAGGCGCTGAGCGAGGGCCGGCTGGCGGAAGAGGCCCTGGCCCAGCACCAGGCCGAGTGAGATGGCGGAGCCGCGGGAGAGAACGGCCTCGCCGGAGGAGCGGCGCCTGGTGGCCGAGCGTGCGGTGCCGGCGGGCCTCTGCGCGAGCTGCGTTCACCTGCGGGTCCTCGCCTCCCGGCGCAGCGTCTTCGTGCGCTGCGCCCTCGCCGACGCGGACCCGCGTTTTCCGCGCTACCCCGCGCTGCCGGTGGCCGCCTGCGCGGGATATCAGGAGGACCCGGCATGTACCTGATCCGCGACGTCTTCCGCTGCAAGCCCGGCAAGGCGGGAGCCCTGGCCCGGATGTTCCTCGCCACCGTGCCGTCGATGGAGAAGGAGGACGGCTTCCGCAACGTGCGGGTGATGACCGACGCCGTCGCGGACTACTGGACCGTGGTGCTGCAGGCGGAGGTCGAGGACCTCGCGAAGTTCGAAGGCCACATGCGGAGCTTCGGCGCCCGGCCCGAGGTGAAGGCGGTGCTCGCCGGCTACATGGACCTCGTCGACGGCGGCCGCCGCGAGATCTACAGGATCGTGGAGTGACGCTTCCGTGCGCGCGAGCCTTCTGACGCGGGCCCTGCTCGCCCTCAGCCCGCGCCGGCGCATCCGCGCCGCCTTCACGCGGCACTACCGTCTGAAGGACTGGCACGAACCCGAGACGGTCTCCGGCCGCGGCTCGACCTTGGCGAGCACCGCGGCCATCCGCGAGGAGCTGCCCGCGATGTTCGCCGAGCTCGGCGTCCGCAGCGTGCTCGACGCCGGCTGCGGCGACTTCCACTGGTTCCAGGCCCTGGAGGCGGACCTGGAGAGCTACGTCGGGACCGACGTCGTGCGCGAGTTGGTGGCCGCCAACCAGGGGCGCTACGGGACGGCGCACCGGCGGTTCCTGCCGCTCGACGTCACGCGGGATCCCCTGCCGCGCGTCGACCTGATCCTCAGCCGCGACTGCCTCGTGCACCTGAAGAACGCCCAGATCCTCGCCGCGCTGCGCAACTTCCGGCGCAGCGGGTCGTCGTATCTTCTCGCCACCACCTTCACCGGAGACCATCCGAACGCGGACGCCCCGCTCGGCGGCTGGCGTCCCCTCAACCTCGAGCGTCCCCCGTTCAATCTCGGCCCGCCCCTGCGTCTGATCAGCGAGCGGGAGACGGTCGAGGACGACCGCTACCTCGACAAGAGCCTCGGGCTGTGGCCGCTCTCCGCGCCTGGTTGACGCCCGGGTTGGCATCGTGTTGGCAGCGATTTTCCGGCGTGGGCGGGAAAGGAGAGCGGACATGCTGAGCGACGCGAAAGTACAGCCGATGCTGCCGGTCAAGGATCTGGAGGCGGCAAGGAAGTTCTATGAAGGTCCCCTGGGGCTCGAGAAGGTCGGCGAAGCGAACGGCGAGGCCGTGACGTACAAGAGCGGCGGCAGCACGGTGGTCGTCTATCGTTCGGAGTTCGCCGGTACGAACAAGGG
>DATBGJ010000487.1:0-10365 GCA_036558045.1 Thermoanaerobaculia bacterium | reverse complement strand
TGGGGTATACGGTCGGCAACGCGCTCGCACCGTTCCCACTGCTGATCCTGGGGCTGACGCGGCTCGTCCGCGACGCCGACCGCCGGGCGGCGGCGCTCACCGTCGTCGCATTGCTGCTCGTCATCACCGCCGGCCATCCGGAGAGCCTGCTCTTCGCCGTGGCCGGCGCAGGCATCTACTTCCTGTTCCTGCTCGCCTGGGCCGGCCCGAAGCGGTGGGCGCGCCCCTTCCTGCTGTCCTTCGCCGCGGGCGGCATCGCGCTCGGCCTCACGGCGGTCCAACTGGCGCCGATGGCGGAAGCGCTCCCTCACACCTATGAGCAGGCTCTGCGGTCCGGCCATTACGCGCACCTCAAGAAGTCCGTCGCGCCGCGGGAGAGCGCGCGCCGGAGCGCCACCTTCCTCCTGCCGTTCGTCCACGGCGAGTCGGGACGCGGACAGCTCCGCGAAGGCTTCGGCGTGCCGGGAGGGTACGCGGGGACGATCCTGCTGCCGCTCGCCGCGTGCGGGCTCTTCGGCTCCGACCGGCGGCGCTGGGCCTTCCTCGCTATCGGGCTGCTCGGCCTCGCGCTCTGGGCGCGCCTGGCGATCATCACGGATGCGCTCGCCGCGCTGCCGCTGTTCGACATCGCCGTCACCGACTATCTGGTCTTCCTGGCGGCCTTCGCCACCTGCGCGCTCGCCGCGCTCGGCGCCGACCGGCTGCTGGCCGGCGAGGGACGCGGCGCCTTCCTGATCGGCTCGGGCCTCGCCCTCCTGACGATCGGCGCGCTGTACGCCGTTCACGAGCCGGGGATGCTGGAGCTCATGCCCAAGGCCTTCCTGCGCCGGCGTCTCCTGCTGGAGATCCTGCCGCTGCTGCTCGGACTGCTCCTCTTCGCCGTCCGGCCTCGCCGCGGCATCGGCATCCGCGCCGCGGCGCTCCTCGTGATCCTCGCCGCGGCGCGGGCCGTCGAGGCCGGAGGGATCTATCCGTCCTGCCCCGGAGACGCGATGTCGCCTTCGCTGCCGTTTCTGGACATCATCCCACGGGGGGCTCCCGTACGCATGCTGGCGCTCGGCGAGATGTTCGTGCCGAACGTCGCCACCATCTACGAGCTGGAGGACGTGCGCGGCTACGAGTCGATGAAGCTCCACGCCTTCGTCGCCACCTATCCGCTGTGGACCGAGCAGCAGGGCGCCTGGTACAACCGCGTCGACGATCTCACGAAGCCCTTCCTCTCCTTCCTCAACGTGGGCTATGCCATCGTGCCGTCCGGCTATCCGCCGCCGCGGGGATGGAAGCTGCGCTCGCGCGACCGCAACGCCGACCTGCTGCGCAACCGGCGATGCCTGCCGCGCGCGTTCACGCCGGCCTTCGTCCGCTTCGCGGCGGCCGAGGGAGAGCGGCTCGCCCTGCTTCAATCGATCCCCGATTTCAGCCAGCAGGGCGTCGTCGGACCGGGATCCGGAGCCGCGCCCGGGCTCTGGCGTCCCAACGCCAGGGCACGGGTCGAGATCACGGCCTACCAGCCGCAGTCCATGGTGCTCGACGTCGAGGCGCGGGAGGAGACGATCGTCGGCACCTCGGTCCCCGCCTGGCCGGGCTGGAAGGCGAAGCTCGACGGTAAAGCGGTGGCGCCGTTCTCCTACAATCACGCCTTCCTGGGATTCCGGGTGCCGAAGGGCGTGCACCGCCTGGAGCTCCACTACCGGCCGGAGGGCTTCGTGCTCGGCGCCGCGGCCAGCCTGCTCACCCTCGCCGTGTCGGTCCTCGCCCTTCTCGTCCGCCGGCGCCCGTCCGCCGCCCCGGGAGCGGTCTCGCCATGAGCTTCGCCGGCAAGCGCGTCCTGATCACCGGCGGCCTCGGCTTCATCGGCTCCAACCTGGCGATCCGGCTGGTCCACGAAGGCGCCCGCGTCACCCTCTGCGACGCGATGATCGAAGGCTACGGCGGCAATCCGGCCAACATCGAGGAGATCCGCTCGGAGGTCGAGGTCGACGCCTCCGACGTGCGGGACGAAGAGGCGATGGCGCGACTCGTCGCCGGGCAGGACGTCGTGTTCCACCTGGCGGCCCAGGTCTCCCACGTCATGTCGCTGTCGAATCCCTATCCGGACATCGACATCAACATCAAGGGCACGGCGGTGCTGCTCGAGGCCTGCCGCAAGCACAACCCGGAGGCGCTCGTCGTGCGCTCCGGCACGCGCGGCCAGTACGGCCCGGCGGTCAAGCTGCCGGTCACCGAGGAGACGCCGTCCGATCCGCGCGGCATCTACGAGATCTCGCAGCTCTCGGCCGAGATGATCTGCCGCACCTACACGCGCATCCACGGCCTGCGCACGGCGCCGCTGCGGCTGACCAACGTCTACGGCCCGCGCAGCCAGATGAAGCACTCGCAGTTCGGCGTCGTCAACTGGTTCGTCCGCCTGGCGCTGGAGGGGCGGCCCATCCCGATCTTCGGCTCGGGGAAGATCCTGCGCGACTTCCTCTACGTCGACGACTGCGTCGAGGCGCTGCTGCGCGTGGCCATGGAGCCGGGCGCGGTCGGCGAGATCCTCAACGTCGGCCACGACCGGCCCTCGACCTTCCTCGAGGTCGCCGAGATCCTGCGGGAGCTGGTGCCGGGAACGCGCATCGAGTTCACCGAGTTCACGCCCGAGCGCCGCGCCCAGGAGCCCGGCGATTTCGTCTCGGACATCACGAAGATCCGAGGCCTCGTCGGCTGGGAACCGACGGTGAGCCTGCGCGAGGGGCTCGCCCGCACAGCCGATTTCTACCGGCAGCGCCGCGCGGACTATTTCTAGCTGCTAAGCTTTTCGCCGCCGATGATTTCCATCCACCCCACCGCTCTCGTGGCCTCGCAAGCGATCGGTGACGGCACGCGCATCTGGGCGTTCGTCAACGTCCTGGCGGGCGCCCGCATCGGCCGCGACTGCAACATCTGCGACCGCTGCTTCATCGAGAACGACGTGACGATCGGCGACCGGGTCACCGTCAAGTGCGGTGTCGCGCTCTACGACGGCCTTGCGATCGAGGACGATGTCTTCGTCGGGCCCGGCGTGATGTTCACCAACGATCCGCGGCCGCGCAGCAATCAGTGGCTGGCGGTCCACCCTCGCACGCTCGTCCGCGCGGGAGCGAGCCTGGGCGCCGGCGCCATCCTGCTGCCCGGGGTCACCGTGGGCCGTTACGCGATGGTGGGGGCCGGAGCCCTCGTCACGCGCGAGGTTCCGGACTTCGCGCTCGTCTACGGCAGCCCGGCGCAGGTGCACGGCCACGTCTGCCGCTGCGGCCAGACCCTGCGCTTCGACGACGATGCGGCGGTCTGCGCCTGTGGGCGCGCCTTCTCCCGGGACTCCGACGGCCAGTTGAAGGAGCCGGCATGAGCTCCGCCGCGGCCACGGCCGCGCCGCGCGTCGCCTTCGCGGCCCTCGACGCGGACTACCGTGCGAAGCAGGACGCGATTGACGCCGCGGTGGCTCGCGTTCTCGCCAGCGGCTGGTTCATCCTGGGCGAGGAGGTGGCGGCTTTCGAGGCGGCCTTCGCGGACTTCCTCGGCGCCGCCCACGTGGTCGCCTGCGCCAACGGCACAGAAGCCATCGCGCTCGCCCTCCTCGCCGCCGGCGCGCGGCCGGGCGACGTGGTTCTTCTGCCGGCCAACGCCTGCGTGCCGGTGACGGCGGGCGTGCGCATGGCAGGCGTGCAGCCGCGCCTCTGCGACGTCGAGCCCGAGACGCTCACCCTCGACGCCGGGAGCGCCGCGCGCGCGGGAACGGCGGGCGCGCGGTTCCTTCTGCCCGTGCACCTCTATGGCGGAGCGGCCGACCTCGAGGGGCTCGGCGCGCTGGCGGCGCGCGAGGGCCTCGTGCTGATCGAGGACTGCGCGCAGAGCCACGGCGCCAGCCTGCACGGGCGCTCGACCGGCACCTTCGGCCGCGCCGCCGCCTTCTCCTTCTACCCGACGAAGAACCTCGGCGCCTACGGCGACGGCGGCGCGGTCGCCACGGGAGATCCGGAGATCGCGGAGCGTCTGCGCCGGCTTCGCCAATACGGCTGGAGCCGCCGCGACCATGCCGAGCAGGAAGGCTTGAACTCGCGCCTCGACGAGCTGCAGGCCGCCATCCTGCACGCCAAGCTCCCCTGGCTCGCCGCCGAGAACGCGCGGCGGCGGGAGCTCGCAGACTTCTACGACGCGGCCTTCGCGGAGCTGCCGCTGCGCCTCCTGCGCGCGCGCGAAGGCGCGGTGCCGGTCCATCACCTCTACCCCGTGCGGACGGAGCGGCGGGATGCCCTGCGCGCGCACCTGGCCGACCGCGGCGTCGAGACGGCCATCCACTACCCGACGCCGCTGCACCTGCAGCCCGCCTACGCCTTTCTCGGCTATCGGAAAGGGGACTTCCCGGTGTCCGAGGCGGCCTGCGAGACGGTCCTCTCGTTGCCGCTCCACCCCGCCCTCTCCGACGCCCAGGCGGACATCGTGATCGCGGCGGTACGCGAGTTTTTCGGAGCGCGGCCGTGACGCGCGAGCTGGTCTCCGTCGTCGTTCCGGTCTATTTCAACGCGCCGCATCTGCCGCGGCTCGCCGAGCGCCTGCGTGCCGTCGTGGAGGGTGGGGATCACGACGTGGAAGTCATCTTCGTGGACGACGGCTCCGGCGACGCGTCGTGGGACCGCATCACCGAGATCGCCGCCCACTGGCCGGCCGCGCGCGGCGTGCGCCTGACCCGCAACTTCGGTTCGCAGATGGCGATCGTGGCGGGGCTTACGGAGGCGAAGGGAGCGGCGGCGGCCGTGCTCTCGGCGGACCTCCAGGAGCCACCGGAGCTGCTCACCGACATGGTCGCGGCCTGGCGCCGCGGCGCTACCGCCGTGCTCGCGGTGCGGCGCAGCCGTCCGGAGGCCTGGCCGACCCGCGCCGCGGCCGGCCTCTACTACCGCACGCTGCGCTGGCTCGCCTTCTCCGAGATGCCGGCGCGGGGCTTCGACTGCTTTCTCATCGGCCGGCCGGCGATCGACTTCCTGGTCCACAGCCGCGAGACCAACGTCTCGCTTCCGGGGTTGCTCCTATGGGCGGGCTTCGCCACCGCGCTCGTCCCCTACGACCGCGTGGCGCGCGACGAAGGCAAGTCCCGCTGGACGTTCCGCAAGAAGCTGAAGTATTTCATCGACTCGGTCATCGCCTTCTCCTACGCGCCGCTCCGCTGGATGTCTCTCGCGGGCGCCTTGCTGGCCCTCGCCGCCTTCGCGTACACGGGATTCCTCGTCGCCTACAAGCTCATTCACGGCCAGCCCATCCAAGGCTGGACCTCGCTGATGGTGGCGCTCGCCTTCTTCTCAGGCGTGCAGCTCCTCTCGCTCGGCGTCCTCGGCGAATACCTCTGGCGCACCCTCGACGCGGCCCGGGAACGCAAGAGGTTTCTCATCCGGGAGAGGACGGGAGATTAGCGCGCTACACATGCCGCGCTCCCTCAGCGCCGAGAACCTTCAGCAGAACCGCCTTGCCGTCTCCCGGCCCGTAGAAGTCCGCCAGCTCCGCGGCCTGCTCGTAGCCGCAGGCGGCATAGAAGGCGCGCGTGGGGTGGTATTGCGGCCGTGTCGAGGTCTCGACGTAGACGCGGGTGCGGCCGGCTTTCGCGATCCACTCTTCGGCCGTCTGGAGGAGCGCGGCGCCGACTCCGTTGCCTTGACGCTCGGGATGAACAACGATCCAGTAGAGATCGGCCGCGGCGATGGTGCCGGGAACAGGGCCCCAGCAGGCATAGCCCACCACTCTCTCGGCGACTTCCGCCACCAGGAACTGGTAATGGCTCGCCTCTCCTCGCGCCAGACGATCGTCCACCAGCTCCAGGGCGACGCCGACTTCCTCGGGATTGAAGAACGCCGTGGCCCGGATCAACGCTTCGATCGCCGGCCGATCCGAACCCGCGAGATCACGGCGCAGGTGAAGGCCGTTGCCGTTACCGTGCTTCAAGCTTGCGGAGGCTAAGGAGACGGCCTGCGGCCGTCCTCGAACGGCGGCCGCCACGATCCTGCCCACGGCTTCGCGTCTGCTGAGCCCGGCCTTGGCCGCCGCGGCCGGAAAGCCGGCGTCCTCGGCCAGACAGGGATTCGCGTTCACCTCCAGGATGTGCGGCTCGCCGTGCTCGTCCAGCCGGAGATCCACACGGGCATAGCCGCGCAGGCCGCAGATGCGCCAAGCCGCGGCGGCGATCTCTCTCACCCGCGCGAGCAGAGCGCCGTCGGCGGGATCCTCCGGGAAATGGCGCGGCGTGTGAGCGTAGGCGAAGGACCCCTCAAGCCATTTGGCCTCGTAGGTGACGACGCGCGGCATTCCTTCCGGATAGCCCTCGAAGAGGATCTCGGCCACGGGCAGGACCTCGACGCCGCCGTCCTCCCGGGCGAGCAGCGACACGTTGAGCTCGCGGCCCGGGAGGTAGCGCTCGGCAAGGATTGGCTCGTCGGGGAAGCGGACCTGCAGATGCCGGGCGCGGGCGAGCGCGGCGTCGCGCGTGGCGCACACCGGTTCACCCTCCAGGCCGAGGGAGGCGTCCTCACAAGCCGGCTTCAGGATCCACGGACCCGGAATCCGATCGAGCAACTCCGGACGATCCGGATCGAGACGACCGCCGGGCGCGACCGGCAGACCTTCAGCCGTCAACACCGCGCGCGTCGCCAGCTTGTCAGTGGTCAGCCAGAGGGCGGCGGCCGATGAACCGGTGAAAGGCAGGTTCATCGCCTCCAGCGCCGCCGTGGCGGAGGTGAGCGCGCCGGGCACCCCTGGCGGAGCCTCGAACAGATTGAAGATGACCGTCTCCGGATCGGCGGCGACGTGGAGCCAGGGTTTCCACCCCGGCACGGCAAGCACCCGATACGGAATGCCCAGCGCCACCAGGCCCGAGGACACCCAACGCACGTCGGACAAGATGTCCTTGGTCGAGGGATCGTCCCCCTCCTCTATCTGGTTGTAGAGGATGAGGACGCGCGAGACCGCGGTCAGCTCCACAGCCCCCACCGGCGCGCCGAGACCTCGACGACCTGGCCGAGCAGATCTTCGTAGGAGATCCCGGCCCGGCCCGCCAGGAGCGGCAGGTCCGAGTAGGTGGGGTGCAGGCCGGGCAGCGGATTCACCTCCAGGAAGTTGGGCTCGCCGGCGGCGTCGCAGCGCAGATCGACGCGCGCCAGATCGCGGCAGCCGAGGCTCTTGTAAGCCGCGAGCGCCACCTGCCGCGCCCGGACGCCGAAGGGCTCGCCGTCGAGCAGCCAGTAATCCATCCACTTTTCGTAATCCTTCTTGTTCAGCGCCGTGTAGGCGGGGTCGGCGCCTTCGCGGAAGGAAACCTCCATCGCGCCGACCACGCGAGCCTCGCCGCCGTTGCCGACGATCCCGATGGTCACTTCCCGCCCGGGCAGGAATCGCTCCACCAGCACCGGCTGGCGGAAGGTCCGGAGCAGCTCGGCGCAGGCTTCCTGCAGATCATCCCGGCTGCCGACGCGGGAGCGCGCGGTCACTCCCTTGCTGCTCCCTTCGGCCAAAGGCTTGATGAAGAGCGGCGGCTCCAGATCCACGGACGCCAGGTCCTCCAGCCGCTCCACGACGGCGAACGGCGCCGTCGGCAATCCATGGTCGCGCACCACCCGCTTGGCCATCGCCTTGTCCAACGTCAGCGCGCAGGTCAGCGGATCGGAGAACGTATACGGCTGGCCGAACATCTCGCAGACGGCCGGCACCTGGGCTTCCCGCGAGCGGCCGCTCACTCCTTCGGCGACGTTGAACACCAGGTCCCAGCGCTCGCCGGCGGCGAGACGGCGGGTGAGCTCGACGCCGCGCCCGACGCGTTCGGGATGATGCCCGAGCTGATCGAGGGTGCCGTCGAGGAACTCGACCGTCTCTTCCTCGTCGAACTCCATGACGTCCTCGGGCGCGAACCCCGCCGCGAGATAGTCCGACTTGAGGTCGTAGCAAAGGGCGATACGCAACGGCTTCATGGTTGGGACCCGACGGGATCGATGTACGAGTAGCTCTTGCCCTGCCAGTTGCGGATGCGCGCGACGCCCTCGTCGTAATCGAGGATGGTCTCCCGCTGCACCGGCACCTTGCCGCCGCCGCCCGGCGCGTCGATGACGTAGGTCGGCACCGCGTAGCCGGTGATATGGCCGCGGAGCTGATCCATCAATTCCAGGCCCTTCTCGACCGAAGTGCGCAGATGGCCGGTGCCGAGCACGGGATCGCACTGGTAGAGGTAGTACGGCCGCACGCGCAGCTTGAGCAGTCCGCGGAAGAGGTCGGCGAGCGCCTCCACCGAATCGTTGACGCCCTTGAGCAGCACGGTCTGGCAGCCGAGCGGAATGCCGCCGTCCGCCAGCAGGTCGCAGGCCTCGGCCACTTCCGGCGTCAGCTCCTTGACGTGGCAGAAGTGGAGGGAGAGCCAGACGCGGTGCCGGCGCAGCACCCGCACCAGCTCCGGCGTGATGCGCTGCGGCAGGAAGCCCGGGATGCGGGTGCCGATGCGCAGGAACTCGATGTGCGGGATCGCCCGCAGCCGGCCGAGCAGCCGGTCGAGCGAAGCGTCGGACATCAACAGCGGATCGCCGCCGGAGAGGAGCACGTCGCGCACCTCGGTGTGCTCCTCCAGATAGGCGAGCGCCTCCTCGACGCGCCGGTTGAGCGGCTCGAGCTCGCCCTGGCTCACCAGCCGGCTGCGCGTGCAGTAGCGGCAATAGGCGGCGCAGGTGTCGAGCACGAGAAAGAGCACACGGTCGGGATAGCGGTGCACCAGGCCTTCGGTGACGCTGGCGCCGTCCTCGCCGCAGGGGTCGGTCATGTCGCCCCGGCTCACCACGAGCTCGCTCTCCTGCGGCACCACCTGGAGGCGGATCGGGCAGTCGGGATCGTGGGGATCGATCAACGTCGCGAACTGCGGCGTGACCGCGACGGAAAACTTCTCGCTCGCGAGCGTCAGCCCGCGGCGTTCGGAGTCGGTCAGCGCGAGCAGCTTCTCGAACTGCTCGAGGCGCGTGAAGCGGTGGCGCATCTGCCAGCGCCAGTCGTTCCAGAGCGCGGGATCGTAAGGCTGGCCGAGGACCGCGGAGACGTCCTCGCGCCGGGTAGTCTCGACTTCGAACGAAGCCAAGGCCTCCTGCTTCATCTTGAGGGTCCTCCATGAGAGGGAATGAAGAACGTGGAAAACGCCGAGCGGGAAGGCAGCCGGCTTTCCAGGCCGACAACCCACCCGGATCGATCATCCGGCGGGAAAGCCCCGGGGGGCTCCGTGAGCATGATCGGCTAGTTCGTCAACCCGGGCGGGGTGACACCGCAACCGGAAATGGTTGCGGAAGCGTGCGCTGGCGGCGGGGTGGGGACGATGGAGAAAGCGAGGGCGATGGCGGACAGCCCGCGACGAGAGGTCGTGGACAGCGGGCTGTCCACGCTACTCGGAGGTTGGTCGGGCGGCACGGTCATCTCCACGTAATTAAAGATAGCGGACTTCTGCCGGCTGTCAAGAGGTTTTGGATGGGTTTTTTCAGCGGACGCCGCCGAAGACGGCGTGGCCGGCCTTCAGCCAGTAGACGTCGACGCCGGCAAGGCCTGATTCCACGAGCCAGCGGAGCTGATCGAAGAGCGGCGAAGGATGGTCGATCGGGTCCGGCTCGGTCTCGGCCCAGAGGTTCCAGCGCAGGTCCAGAAACTTCTCGTAAGGCTTGAGACCGCCCGCCAACTCGAGCGAGCGGCGGCGCACCGCTTCGTCCCAAGCCGTGGCGGCCAGGGCCTGCGCGGCGGGCGTCGCCGGCTGCACGAGGTCCGCGATGACGACGGCGCCGCCCGGCGCGAGCGCCGACGCGAGATCGCGGTAGAGCCGGCGCTTGCCTTCGCCGTCGAGATGGTGGATGGCGAGCGAGCTGACAAAGGCGCGCACCGGCTCGGCGAAGTTTCGCCACGCGTCGTCGGCGAGCTCGAAGAGCCGGGTCTCGAAGCGCGCCGCGTGGCCGGCGCAGGTTTCCCGCGCCTGCTCCAGCATGGCCGGCGAGAGGTCCAGCGCGAGAACGCGAGCGCGCGGGAAGCGCTCCAGCAGCGCGCGCGAAACCAGCCCTTCGCCGCAGCAGAGGTCCACGAGCAGGCCGTCGCCCGGGTCCGGGATCACCGCCGCGATGGTGGCGATCTGCTCCTCGCGGTCCGGCACGAAGAAGCGGCCGAGGTCGAGGAATTGGCGGCTGCTGGTTTCGTCCCATGCGGCGGGGTTCATGAGGTCAGAGTATCAGAGGGCAGACCGCTGACAATTCGCGGACTTTGGGGAGGCATACAATAAGCCGCCATGAGCGACCACCAGCCCACCATCTTCGACAAGATCCTCGCGGGAGAGATCCCGTGCTGGAAGGTGTACGAGGA
>DATBGJ010000486.1:0-3151 GCA_036558045.1 Thermoanaerobaculia bacterium | reverse complement strand
TTGGAGCTCCCGCCGCCTCAGCGAGGAGGGCGCCGGCGCCGCCGCGGAAACCAGCCGCGATCTCGCCGATCCGGAGATCTATGCCCTGGTGCGGCTGTGGTCCTCGAAGTTCGCCCCGGACCTGGGCCGGCGCGCCTGGCTCTCCGCCCTCGGCGGCGTCAAGACGGACTGGGGGAAGAACGATCTCCGGCAAGGCGGCGAGAGGTTGGACGAGCACCTGCAGGCCGGTACCGGCTCGACCGACTGGTTCGGCGGCCTCTCCGGGCTCTACCTTCTCGACGCGCGCTCGGCGCTCTTCGCCTCGGCCCAGGTCCGCCGCACGGGCGAGAACGACTTTGGTTACGAGTACGGCGATCTGACCCTCGTCAACCTCGGCTACGAGCGCAAATTCTCCAAGCTCGCCGACGCCGCCCTGGAGCTCAACTATCGCGACGCCAAGAGGGACCGCATCGACGACGCCGGCACCCTCGATCCGAGCACCGGCGGCGCCATGCTCTACGTGACGCCGCGCCTGATCTTCGACTTCGGCCGCGGGCTCGTCGGCCGGCTGGCGGTGCAGGTGCCCGTCTACCGCGACTTGAACGGCGACCAGACCGAGAAGGCGGTGGCGAACGTGGGGTTGACGTATCTGTTCTGAGGTGACCCGCTTCGGGTCGTGCCGCACACCCTACTTGACGGATGAGCGGAGTAGAAGCACGAGCTTGACCGTACGACCCTCTCCCCGCCCGGCGGTTCGGGCGGGATTGACCATGGATCCTCGATTCGGAGACAAAGGAGGCTGCATGAAGCGACTCATCTGCTTCGCTGTGATCGTGGTGGTCCTCTCGGCGGTCCCGGGCTTCGCCGCCCCGCTGACTCTGGAAGATCTCTTCGCGGCAGGGCCTCAGGCCATGCCGGAGACCATCGGCACGCCGCGGGACCCGGGCGCCCGCGCCGCCGAGATGCGGGAGCTGCAGGCCCGGCTCGCCGGCAGCCAGGTCGGCCAGGCGTTGCGCCAGGAGATCGTCGTCTCCCTGAGCGGCGCCGAGCGCAAGAGCCTCGACCAGCCCAGCGATCGGAACGGCAAGTTGCTGGTGGGCGTCGCCAAGGCGGCGGGCGTGACGGTCGACTTCTCGCCCGTGCGCGGCGACCGCGAGGTGAGCCTCGCCGCCGGCACCGCCCGTGGCACCGCCAAGGGCGGCTTCGTGTGGACGGCCTCCGTGCGCTCGCCGGGCGCCACGGCGCTGCGCGTACATCTCACCGGCCTCAACCTGCCGGAAGGCACCGAGCTCTACGTCTACAACCGCGACGGCCAGGCCTTCGGCCCCTACACCAAGCGCGGTCCGCTCGGCGACGGCGAGCTCTACACCAACACCGTCTTCGGCGACACGCTGCTGCTCCAGCTCCATCATCCCGACGGCGCCGAGCGGCTGCCTTCGCCGCTGCGCATCGAGAGCATCGGCGTCATGGGCCAGCGCTTCCTGGCGCCGCGCTACGGTCCGAACGGCGCCTTCGGCATCGACGACGTCGAGGCCTACGCTAAGGCCTCCAATCTCTGCTCCTATAACGCCAACTGCGTGGTCAACGCGGCCTGCACGTCGGGCGCCGCGGTCAACACGGCGAAGGACGCGGTGGCCAGCATCCTGTTCCAGTCCGGCGGCAGCTTCTACATCTGCACCGGCGGCCTGATCGCGGACAGCGACACCGGCTCGGTGATCCCCTACTTCCTCACCGCCCATCACTGCATCAGCAAGAGCACCGAGGCGGCGAGCCTGGAGACCTACTTCGATTACCAGACCACCTGCAGCAGCCCCAACTGCACGCAGCCCTACAACAACACCGGCGAGACGGTGGGCTCCACCATCATGGCGACCAACTCCTCCAGCGACTACTCGCTGGTGCGGCTCTCGTCGACGCCGACGACGCCCGACGGCGTCGCCACCTATCTCGGCTGGCTGAGCACGGCGGTGGCCAACACCAACAACTACGCGCTCTTCCGCATCAGCCATCCCTCGGGCGCGCCCCAGGCCTACACCGAGGGCGTGGTCGACACCAGCAAGCCCACCTGCCGCACCTTGGCGCGCGGCAATTTCATCTACAGCCGCGACACCCTGGGCGCGACGGAAGGCGGCAGCAGCGGCTCGCCGGTCGTCAACAGCTCCGGCCAGATCGTCGGCCAGCTCTACGGCGCCTGCGGCACCAACCTCAACGACGTCTGCGACGCGGCGCACAACGCCACCGTCGACGGCGCCTTCGCGGCCTCGTACCCGGCCCTGGCCCCATTCCTGAGCGGCGGCGGCTCCTGCAGCCCGTCCGGCGCGAGCTGCACGAGCAACAGCCAGTGCTGCTCGAACAGTTGCAAGGGCCACAAATGCAGGTGAGCTGAACGTCTCTTGTCGAGAGTGGAAAGGGGGGCCCGTGGGCCCTCCTTTCTTTTTGGAGCTGTCTCATTCCGCGCCATTGAAAGGAGTTGCTGATGAAGAGACTCAGAATCCTCCCAGCGCAGACCTGCTTCCAGATCAATCCTTCGATCGGATTCTGGTGTGCCTGAACCGCTACGCCTCAGGGCTCTGACGTGACCTCGCCGGCGGAGGAGGCCACGGCGGCCCGCCGCAACCACCGGCTCAAACGATCGAGATCGCGACTACGCGAGATCGCCTGCCGCTGGTCTGTGCTCACAGGAATACCGCGCGCTGCCAAGACCTCGAGAATCGCCGCGGCCCTGCCCATGGCTTCTCCCTTGGCTTCTCCTCTCGCTTCCGCGGCGGCTTCACGATTCCGGATCTCCGGATTGCCCTTCACCACCAGAGCCTCGACGACGGCCTTGTCAGCCGCCGCTGCATCGAGCAGAGCCGCCACGACCACCGGCGCCGCCAAGCAGGGATCCTCGATTCGTGAGCCGGCTTCCAGCGGGCGCCAACTTCGGCTCTCGGAAGACCACTCGCAGACCCGTCGCGGCCCTTTGACCCATACCGAGAAGATCCGCCGCACACCCCGGCGGTGCATCCGCAGGGCTTTCTCGGTGACGTATCCCTCGTTCTGCTCGGAGACCACTTCGAAGGCGATCTCTTCCAAATAGCGCCCGCCGGTGGCCGGATCGACGCCTTCCTTGTACACACAAGTGTCAGTGGCAAAATCCGACTCCTGATCGTGGCGGGTCAGCAGGTCGGTC
>DATBGJ010000485.1:0-5218 GCA_036558045.1 Thermoanaerobaculia bacterium | reverse complement strand
CTCATGGGCACGGGCATCTGGAGCCTCGCCTTCTCGATCACCAATGCCCGCAGCCGCAAGGTCCTCAAGCGCCTGATCGCCACCCCCATGCGCCGGAGCCACTACCTGCTGGCGCAGATCCTCGGCCGCCTGGGCTTCCTGGTGCCGGAGATCGTCATCCTCGTCGGCGCCGGCTGGCTGATCTTCGGCGTCGCGGTGCGCGGCTCGCTCCTGCTGCTCTTCGCCACCTCGCTGCTCGGCGCCATGACCTTCTGCGGCATGGGCCTGCTCATCGCCTCGCGGGTGAGCACGCTCGAGGGCGCGAGCGGCCTGGCCAACCTGGTGATGATGCCGATGTGGCTGCTCTCCGGCGTCTTCTTCTCCTCGGAGCGCTTCCCGGACGCCGTGCAGCCCTTGATCAACCTGATCCCCCTGACGGCGCTCAACCAGGCGTTGCGCGGCATCATCACGGAGGGCCGGGGCCTCGCCGGCATCGCGCCGCAGCTCGCCATCGTGGCCCTCTGGGGGCTCGCCTGTTTCGCCGTGGCGCTGAAGATCTTTCGCTGGCGATAGGCTGCCTGTTAACGCTTCCCTTTCCCCTGACGTACCGGACACGAACAGCAGCCGGGGACAAGGCCCGGCCTTTCAGCGAAGGGGAACGAAATGGAGAGTTGGCTCGTCGTGATGATCGTCGCAGAGCTGGCCTTCGTCGGCTGGCTCTTCTGGCTCTTTTCGAACAGCCGGCTGCGGCGGGAGCAGAGCCGCGCCGAGGAGCGCGAACGGCTGCTGTCGCGCTTCGCGAGCAGCCAGGAGCTGTCCGACTTCCTCAATTCGCCGGCCGGGGAGCGGCTCTTCAATCCCCAGATCCGGGTGACCAGAACGGCCTCGCGGGCGCTCGTGGGCGCGGTCATCACCGGCATGGGGCTGCTCTGCATGGGAGCGTTTTTCTTCCTCATGGGATTGCTGGGAAGTCCCGCCGGCGATCGGATCTACGTGCCGGCCGCCCTGTTTACCGTGTTCGGTGTCGGCGTGCTGATCACCGCGGTGATCACCTCCCTCCTGCTCCGTCGCTCCGGGCTGATGCCCAGAAACGGCGAAGGCCGTGGCACGGACGAATCTTGAGGGCGGGCTGGGTCTCGGCGAGGAGGAGTTCGAACGCTTCTACGCCGGAACGTCTGCCGCCCTCTGGGCCTACCTGCGGCGCCTCGGCGGCGATCCGGCCCTGGCGGACGACATCCTGCAGGAGAGCTACGTGAAGCTCCTCGGCCGCGTGGACCCGGCGAGCGAAGAGCGCGAGAAGCGCGCCTACCTCTACCGCATCGCCACCAACCTGCTGCGCGACCGCTGGCGGCAGGAACGGCGGGAGGTCCTCGGACTCTCCTCGCTCTTGGGACGATGGGAGGAGCGGGGCCGCGCAGCCGACGCGCCCTTGAAGGTGGACCTGGAGTCGGCGTTCCAGCGGCTCGAGCCGCGCGAGCGGGCGATCCTCTGGCTGGCCTACGTCGAGGGCTATGATCACCGGGAGATCGCCGGCATCGTCGGCGTCAAGGAGGGCAGCGTGCGGGTGCTCCTCTTCCGCGCGCGCAAGAAGGCGGCTCGGGAGCTGGACCGCAAGGAGGTGAGTCATGAGCGATACGCTCCGACCGGACGATGACGAGCTGAGGGTGGCCGGAGCCCTGCGCCAACTCGCGGCCCGCACCCGCTCGACGCGCCCGCTGCCCACCGCCGGCCAGCTCTGGTGGCGGGCCGAGGTCGTCCGCCGGCTGGTCGCGAAGCCGGAAGAAGAGACCGCCCGCAAGCTCCGTCCGGCCCTGTGGGGAGAGCGGGCGGGAATCGCCCTCGGCCTCGCCGTGCTGCTCGGTTTCCTCAGCCTGCAAGCACCGGCGATCCTGGAACCGCTCTGGAAGCGGATGGTTCTCGGCGGGCTTCCGTCGGTGGCGCTCCTCGGATTGGCGCCGTTGGCGGCCGCCAGTTTGCTCGGGCTCCTCTTCGCGCGGCGGAGCTGAGCGACGCAGCCGCTGTTAAGGAGCCTCCGGCAAAGGACGACAAGGATTTCAAGGATGCCAAGGACAGAGCGCACCTGTCCTTGCTATCCTTGTCATCCTTTGAGTCCTTTCACCTCTTCCAGACTGCGCACCGCGGATGGGCTGGAGCTCGCCACGGAGCACCATCTCGTGCCCGACGCCCGCGGCCGTATCGTCATCGTCCATGGCTACGCCGAGCACAAGGGGCGCTACCGCCAGCTCGTGGAGACCCTGGTCGCGGCAGGCTACGGCTGCCACCTGCTGGATCTGCGGGGACACGGCGAGTCCGGCGGACAGCGCGGCCACGTTTCCAGGTTCGAGGATTACCGTGAGGACCTCGAGCGCTTCCTGCATGAGGTCCGCGTTCGCGACGCCGCGGCCTCTCCTCTGCTGCTCCTGGGCCACAGCCTCGGCGGCCTCATCTCGCTCGACTTCGTGCTGCATCACCCGCGCGCCTTTGACTCGCTCGCGGTGGTCAGCCCGTTCCTCGCGCCGGCGCTCGCCATCCCGTTCTTCAAGCGGACGCTGTTGCCGTTGGCGGCGAACGTCCTCCCCAAGCTGGCCGTGCAGAGCGGACTCGATCCCAATGGGCTGAGCCACGACAAGGAGGTCGTCGACGCCTACGAGGCAGACCCGAAGGTCTTCCCCACCGTCACCCTGGGATGGTTCTCCGAGGTCCAGGAGACCCAGGAGGAGGTGTTCGAGAAGGCGCCCGCGATCGTCGCTCCCATCCTCGTCCTCCTCGGCGGCGCGGACCCCATCGCGGACCCCGACCGCGGCCGCGCCTTCTTCGAGCGCCTGGGGAGCGCCAGCAAACGCCTGGTGGTCTACCCGGGGCTCTTCCACGAGGTGCTGAACGAGGTGGAGCGCGCGCAGGTGGTGAGCGACCTGCTGGCGTGGCTCGGCGAGCGCACCGCGCGCTAGTAGCCGCTGCCGATCAGGACGCTCAACTGGAAGCGCGGCGGTCCCCAGCTCTCCACCAGGCCGATGCGCCGCGCGAGATCTTGCCGCGCCGTTTCGCGCAGATGCTCGACGACCTGGCGGCGGAAGTCGAAGAGCGGCGGCCAGTCGGTCGCGTCGCGCGACGGCGAGAGCGAGACGACGAAGAGCCCCCGGCGGCTGAGCCGGTCGACCTGCTGCGAGCGCTCGAAGAGGAAGCCCGGCAGCCGCAGCAGGTCCGCGACCAGGGGGCCGACCAGCATCGAGAGCCGGCTCGCTCCGCTTTCGGCCGCCGTCGCGGGCCCCAGCGGGTTCGTGGACTCGACGATCAGCACCTGCTCCGCCGAGACGTTCAGCGCCGCGTCCACCGGCTCGTTGTTCGAGTAGCCGCCGTCGACGAGCGCCTGCCATTTCGCCTTTCCCGCCTTGTCGCTCAGCTCTACCAGGTGCGCGGGAAAGATGGGGAACGGCGAGCCGGAGGCGAAGATGACCTCCTCGACGTCCTCGGGAGAGCGCTGCCTGAAGTTCGGGCAGCCGGGCAGCGGGACGCCCACCTCCGTCCTCACCGGCGGCTCGATGCGGTAGGTGTACCAGAGGGCGCCGCTGCCGGGCTTGCTGGAGATCGGCGGGCAGTCGGGGATCTGGCCGGGAACGACGAGGAAGAAGCGCGTGCCGTCGCGTTCGAGGACGTTCGCCGGCACGAGGAGGTTCGCGGTGAGCCGGTGGGCGTCCTGCCGCGGGTTGCCGCGCTCGTACTCGCGGTGGAAGCGACCTTCCGCCACGGTGAGAAAGCCGCGGGCGTGGGCGTTGCCGTAGAGCGCCGGAGCGAGCACGAAGTTCCACCAGAGGAAGGAGCCGATCCCCAGGACGGCGATGCGCAGGTAGCGGCGGCTCACCAGCGAGCTGTTGGGATGATGGGAGCAGAGGTAGCTCAAGCCGCAGGACACTCGCCGGCTCCATCGCGAGCCGCGCCCGGCGCGGCTGGTGAAGAGGATCACGAGCCCGAGGACCAGGCTGGTGACGAGCAGCCACTTCCAGAAGCCCATCGTCAGCTCCAGCGGCGACAGCATGTTCGGCCGCACGATCATCACCGCTCCCAGCACGAGGTAGACGGCGAAGACGAGGAAGAGGCTGAGGGTGAAGCCGGCCCGGAAGCCCGGGACCTCCTCCAGTCGGTAATGGCGGGAGGCGTAGGTCCAGAGCATGCCCGCCACGAGCAGTGAGAGGATGCCGAGGCAGATGAGCAGCGATCCGCCGGGAAGGTTGAGCCGGGACTCGCGGAAGATCAGCGGCCCGAGGCCGGGGCCGGTGCTCATGTCGTCCGGCCGGCAGAGGAGGAGGACGAGACACGCCGCCGTGAAGAGCCCCAGGTAGTAGCCACCCCGGCGCGAGGCCACGGCGAGCTGCTCGCTGCGCTGCCGCAGCCTGGGGTTGGCACCGACGACCAGGAGCATCAACGCGAAGCCGACGAGGAAGAAAGGCAGCTTGCCGACCCTGCTCCACAGCGAGGCCGGCAGGAAGAGCAGCGGCAGGGCGAGCAGCGCGGCGCCGCAGAGCTCCGCAGCCGCGAGGGCGAGACGGCGCCCGAAGGGCCGCGACGACTGCAGCAACCGCCGGGGAAGAATCAGGGCGCCGCCGACGCCGAGCAGGACGAAGATCAGGAAGGCCGAGAGGAAGCTCACGGGCCGGTCCAGCCAGCGGTCCCCCTCCCCCGTGTTCCAAACGGGCAGCAGGGGCACCACGACGAGCGCCAGGCCGAGGAGCAGCGGCAGCACGGGATGGATCGGCAGCTTGCCGTTGGGCCGCGGCTCGCGCCGGTAGACCAGGCACTGATCGGCGAAGAGGGCCGCGCAGGTGCAGATGGCGAAGAACAACCCCTCGATCTCGGGGATGTGCTCCTGCGCATGCCTGCCGTTGACCCAACGGATGAGCACCGGCGTGAGCAGCAGCAGGGGCACGATGGCCAGCGTCAGCCGTGGGCGCCAGAAGTCCTCGGACGCCGGCGGCTCCACGGAGATGGACCGCAGGATGGCGGAGCTCAGGAACAACAGAAAAGAGAAGACGAGGAAGATCGCCACCACGCTGAGGTAGCGCGGCAGGTCGGTCCAGCCGAAGATGTCGGTGCTGTCCAGGATCTTCTCCTCCTTGTTCTGCCAGAGCACGTCGGAGAGATTCCACGGTCCGCCCTCCGCGAGCCGCGCCACGAAGTAGCCCAGCAAGGCGCCGCCGCTCGTGCCGACGACGAAGTCGACGTCGAGCGGAGGGTCACCGGCGCG
>DATBGJ010000484.1:0-2084 GCA_036558045.1 Thermoanaerobaculia bacterium | reverse complement strand
AGCGAATCGCCCTCTGGGCGACGTTTCGCTAGCCCGGTGCGGAAGCGCCGGGCGAGAGGCGGTCGATTCTATGCTGATCGGGACCGCGAGTATTCCGCGATATACCCGTACGCCTCCTCCAGCACCTCTTCCTGCGGCAGGAAGACGACGCGCACGTGGTTGAAGTCGCCTTCGCCGAAGCCCGAGCCGTGGACGGCGACCACGCCGTAGTCGAGGATCAGGTCGCGCACCAGCTCGGTGTCCTTGAGATCGCCGAGGGAGAAGCGCGGGAAGGCGTAGAAGGCGCCGCGCGGCGGCACGCAGCTCCAGCCCGGGATGGCGTTGAAGCGCTCGACGGTGAGGTCCCGCCGCCGGCGCAGCTTGGCGGCGACCTCGGCGATGTGCGGGTTCGGCCCTTCCAGCGCCGGCTTGATCGCCCACTGGTTGGGATGGTTGGGGCTCACCCGCGCGCGCACCAGCCGGCCCATGGCCTCCACCAGCGGCGCGACGACCTCGCGCGGACCCGAGAGGATGGACCAGCCGATGCGCAGGCCCGGCCCCAGCCACACCTTGGAGAGGCCCGCGAACGTGGCCACCGGCACGTCGTCCCGCAGCGCGGCGGTGGACACGTAGGCCGTCTCCGGATCGATCAGCATGCGGTCGTAGATCTCGTCGGAGAGCACCACGAGCTGGTGCCGCGCCGCGATCTCCAGCAGGGCCTCCAGGCACGCGCGGTCCGCCACCGAGCCGGTGGGATTGTTGGGATTGATCAGCACCAGGGCGCGGGTGTCGGGGGTCACGACGCTGCGGATGTGATCGACGTCCGGCTGCCAGCCGTTGGACTCGTCGAGGTTGTAATAGATCGCCCGCGCGCTCGTCTTGGCGAGCACGGCGGAGTAGAGGGGATAGCACGGATTGGGCAGGAGCACCGCCTCTCCCGGCTCGAGGATGGCGTTGAGCAGCAGCTCGATCGGCTCGGACGCGCCGTGGCCGACGAACACTCCCTGGACGCCGTGGATGCCCTTGCGCTCCTCGGCGTCGCGGCGGATGGCCTCCAGCGCTTCCGGGATCCCCTCGGAGGCGGAGTAGGAGGTCTTGTTGTCGCGCAGCGCGCGGACGATGGCCTCGACGACCGGCTCCGGCGTGCGGAAATCGAACTGGCAGGGATCGCCGATGTTCAGGCTGATGATCTTCTTGCCTGCCTCATGGGCCTGTCTGGCGAGGAGCACGACGTCGCGCACGGCGTAGGTGACGCCTTCGATGCGCTTCGCGATGCGGATGGGAGCGTAGGTGGCGGCGGATGTCGTCATGGTCATAGGGCGGAGGTCCCCGGGGGCACCAGCTCGTCGATCTTCGCGGCTTCTTCGTCCGTGATCCGTACGTCGGCAACGCCGAGGCTGTCCTCGAGCTGCTCCAGGGTGCGCGGGCCGATGATCACCGAGGTGACGGCGGCATGGCGCAGGGCCCAGGCATTGGCGAAGCGGGCGAGGGGGATCCCCTTCGCCGCGGCCAGCGGCAGGAGCTGCTCGACGACGTCGAGGCGGCGCTGGAACTTGGGATTGTCGAGGTCGCCGATCCAGGTCACGGACCGCTTGCTGTCCTGCGGATTGCCCGTCTCCCGCCGGTACTTGGCCGCAAGCCAGCCGCCTTCGAGCGGGCTCCAGACGATGTTGGCGAGGCCGAATTTCTGCGTCATCGGGAAATGCTCGAGCTCCATCACCCGCCGCAGGATGCTGTACGGCGGCTGCAGCGAGACGAAGCGCTCGAGCCCCCGCCGCTCGCTGATCCACAGCGTCTCGACGATCTCCCAGGCCGCGAAGCGCTTCTCCCACTCCGCCGGGCCGGCGTAGTGGTTGGTGGAGAGGCCGAGGTAGCGCACCTTGCCCTGGCGCACGAGATCGTCGAGGGCGCGCAGGGTTTCCTCGAGCGGCGTGTTCGGATCAGGCTGATGCAACTGGTAGAGGTCGATCCAGTCGGTCCTGAGCCGCCGCAGGCTGTCCTCGACTGCGCGCATGATGTAGCGGCGGGAGCCGCCGATCAGCCGGCCGGCCTCGTCCATGGCCATGCCGAACTTGGTGGCGAGCACGATGTCCTTGCGGCGGTCG
>DATBGJ010000483.1:0-4568 GCA_036558045.1 Thermoanaerobaculia bacterium | reverse complement strand
ACGTCCCCCCTCGCCCGTCAGGGAGAGGGGGACAGGGGGTGAGGCTTCGGAGCGCACGCCCTTCCGGAATCTCAGACCAACTGGACTCGGCTCACTCCCGCACGATCTCCAGCAACTCGACGTCGAACACCAGCATGCCCTCGGGCTTGCCGGGCTCGCCGCGGTAGGCGAGCTTCTTGGGGATCCAGAAGCGCCGGGATTCTCCCTCCGTCATCAACTCCAGGCCTTCCGTCCAGCCGGGGATGACCTTGCCCAGCTCGAAGGTGGCCGGCGCTCCTTTGGCGAGCGAGGAGTCGAACATCTTGCCGTCCGTCGTCCAGCCCGTGTAGTGCACCTTCACCGCGCTGAGGAGCGTCGGATGGCGCGTGCCGGTTCCCGGCTTCAATACCTTCCAGGCGAGGCCGGATGCTGAGCGCTGGGCGTCTTTCGGCGGCGCCGCGACGTCCGGCGGCACCGGCGGCACGCGCAGGATCTCCAGCAGCTCGACGTCGAAGACCAGCATGCCCTGGGGCCGGTCGGGCTTGCCCTCGTAGGCCAGCCTGGCCGGAATCCAGAACCGCCGCTTCTCGCCCGCCACCATGAGCTGCAGCCCTTCGGTCCAGCCGGCGATCACCCGGCCGAGCGGCAGCACCGCCGGCCGGCCGCGCACCACCGAGGAGTCGAACATCTTGCCGTCCGCCGCCGTCCAGCCCGTATAGTTGACCTTGACGAGGTCGGACGGCACGGGATGGTCCGTGCCCGTGCCCGGCGTGAGGACCTTGGAGGCGAGGCCGCTGGCGGTCACCTGCGCGTCGGCCGGGGGCGCCGCCACGTCCGGCGGAGCGGGGATAGACTGGGGAGCCGGCTGCGCCGCGAGGAGCATCGGCGTTATCGCGAGGACGAGAAACGGAATCCAGACCCGGTGCCATCTGTTCATGGCTAGGTACGGTATCAAGATCCGAAGGAGATCCGCATGCTGAAATCCAACATCGCGCCCCTCGCCGGCGCGGCGCTCCTGGCGCTGGCGGCCCCGGCGCTGGCGGTGGAGGCTCTCAAGGTGACGCCGCCGAAGCTGGAGGTCCAGGAGCACACGCTGGCCAACGGGCTCCAGGTGCTGATGTACGAGGACCACTCCGTGCCTGTGGCCACCATCGAGGTCTGGTACCACGTCGGCTCCAAGGACGAGCGCCAGGGGCGCAGCGGCTTCGCCCATCTCTTCGAGCACATCATGTTCAAGGGCTCGGCGAACCTCGGCCCCGAGGAGCACAAGAACTACATCTCCTCGATCGGCGGCCGCTACAACGCCACCACCGACTTCGACCGCACCCTCTACTTCCAGACCTTCCCCAGCAACTACCTCGAGCGCGTCCTGTGGATGGAAGCCGACCGCATGCGCTCGCTCGACGTCTCGGACGCGAACTTCAAGTCCGAGCGCGACGTGGTGAAGGAGGAGCGCCGGCTGCGCATCGACAACCCGCCCTTCGGCCGGCTCTTCGAGGTGGTGCTGGAGAACACCTACAAGGTCCATCCCTACCACATCCTGCCGATCGGCAGCATGGCGGACCTCGACGCCGCGACGCTCGAGGACGTGCGCGCCTTCCACAGCACCTACTACGTGCCCAACAACGCCACCCTGGTGGTGGCCGGCGACTTCGCTCCCGGCCAGGTGACGCAATGGGCCGAGAAGTACTTCGGCTCCATCCCCAAGGGGAGCAAGCCGATCCCGCGCGACATTCCCAAGGAGCCCGCGCAGACGGCGGAGCGCCGCGCCACGGACTACCACTCCAACACGCCGCTGCCGGCCGTGGTGCTCACCTACCACGTGCCCGAGGCGGGCGCGCCGGACCTCTACGCGCTGGAGGTGGCGAGCAACATCCTCTCCTCGGGCGAGAGCTCGCGGCTCTACCGCCGCATGATCTACGACAAGCAGATGGCCGTCGCCGCCGGCGGCCAGACCGTGCTGCTGGAAGATCCCGGCGTGTTCTTCTTCTTCACCATCCTGCAGGCGGGCCAGAAGCCCGAGGACGGCGAAAAGGAGCTGCTCGCCGAGGTGGCGCGGCTGCAGAGCGAGCCCGTCTCGGGCGAGGAGCTCGCCAAGTCCAAGAACCAGCTCATCTCCGGCCTCGTCTTCGGCCGCCAGACCGTGCAGGACAAGGCCGACGCCATCGGCAACGCCGCCGTCATCCTTCATGACCTGAATCTCGTCAACCGCGAGCTCGCCGAATACCAGAAGGTCACCGCCGCCGACGTGCAGCGGGCGGCCAACACCTACTTCAAACCCGAGAACCGCACCGTGGTCTACATGCTCCCCGAGGCCATGCGCCCGGCGGCGAAAGGCGCGGGCGAGGTGAAGCCATGAGAACGTCCAGATCCTTTCCTAGCCTGATCGCCGCAGTCCTCCTCCTCGTCTCCGCCGCGGCGCACGCCCAGACGGCCGCTCCGGCGGCGAAAGCGAAGGACGCAGGGCCGCCGCCGGCCGCAGCCAAGGACGTCCGCTTTCCGCCGTTCGAGCAGAAGACCCTCGCCAACGGCCTGCGCGTCGTGGTCATCGAGCAGCACGAGCAGCCGCTGGTCTCGTTGCGCATGGTGCTCAAGGCGGGCAAGAGCTTCGAGCCGGCCGACAAGGCGGGATTGGCCAATGCCACGGCGGCCCTGCTCACCAAGGGCACGGCGACCCGCTCGGCGCAGCAGATCGCCGAAGCCATCGACGCCGTGGGCGGCAACCTCGGCGCCAACGCCGGCATCGAGGCCGGCTACGCCGACGCCGGCGTCACCTCCGACCAGCTCGACCTCGGCTTCGACCTGCTGTCGGACATCGTCCTCCATCCCACCTTTCCGCAAGACGAGCTCGACCGCTGGCGGCAGGAGACCCTGAGCGAGCTGCAGATCCAACTGCAGAACGCCGGCTATCTCGCCGACACCGCCCTGACGCGGACGATCTTCGGCGACCATCCCTACGGGCGGCCCGGCGACGGCACTCCCGAATCGCTCAAGAGCCTGACGCGCGACGACCTCGCGGCGTACCACAAGCGGCGCTGGGTGCCCAACGACGCCATCCTCGCCGTGGTGGGAGACGTCAAGCCGGCCGACGCCTTCGCGCGCGCCGAGCGCGCCTTCGGCGGCTGGGCGAAGGGCGAGACGGCCGCGATCCCTGCCGTCCCGGCGGACCGTCCGCGCGGCCACCGCATCATCGTCATCGACAAGCCCGACGCCGTGCAGACCGAGATCCGTCTCGGCCAGGTGGGGATCGCCTTCCGCGATCCGGACCTCTATGCGGCCGAGGTCTACAACTCCGTCGTCGGCGGCAGCGCCAGCGCGCGCCTCTACCTGGAGATCCGCCAGAAGCGCGGCCTCTCCTACGGCGCCAGGAGCCACTTCATCGAGCCCACGCAGCCGGGCTCGTTCCTGGCCTCGACCTTCACCAAGACCGAGACCACCGTCGACGCCCTGGAGCTGGCCCTGGAGGTGCTCCGCGGCATGCAGCAGGCCCCGGTGCCGGAGGCGGAGCTCGCCGCCGCCAAGACCTACATCACCGGCGCCTTCCCGTTGGAGATCGAGACCGCGGACGGCATCGCCACCAAGGTGCTCGAGGCGATGCGCTACGGCTACGGCCGGGAGTTCCTCGAGAGCTACAACGACAACATCGCCAAGATCGGCCCGGCCGACATCCAGCGCTTCGCCAAGGAGCGCATCCATCCGGACGACATGGTGATCGTGCTGGCCGGCAACGCCGCCACCTTCTCGGCGAAGCTCAAGGAGAAATTCGGCGCCTTCGAGACCATCCCGGCGGCCGACCTCGACTTCCTGCGGGCGGATCTGCGGAAGCCGAAGGAGGCGGAGGGGGCCGGCGGCAGGTAGGCGAAACGCTCAACTTGTGGGACCACTGGCGCGCTGTGAAGATAGAGATTCATCGAGAATGCGCTACACTCGCAGGGCGCCAATGAGGATCACGATGGTCAAAGGCATAGAAGCAGCTGTAGCGAAGCTCAGGGTAAATCCCGAGCAACCGGTGACGGCCGAGATCGACGGACTGGTCCTCGAGGTCCGCTATAAAGGCCGGCGCACTGCTGCCGACCTCTTCCGAGAGATCGAGCCCCTGGACGACAAGTCCGCAGAGGAGATGACGCGGGCTATCCGGGAATCCAGGGAAAACGCCAGGTGTGGCTGGGGAGCTTCCTCGAGAGCCCGCAGGTCAGCGGAACGATCTTCGAGGCCCTACGTGAGCCCGAGATCTTTCAGCAGGTTCATGTCGAGCTGGGGGCCGTAACCTGGCCAAACGGCGCCGACCTCGCTCCTGACGCCATGTACGACGCCATCCGAGAACGCGGACATTGGGAAGTCGGCGAATGAGAGCCGCGGGCGGGAATCATCCGGCGCACCGTAGGCGGAGAATCCGCGTCGGCTGACGGCGGGCAGCCTCAGGATGACGGCGGTCATCTTCAAGATGGCCGCTGTCAGCGACACGATGACTGAGGTCATTGTATGGCTGACCGGTGTCGGCCTCACGATGACGCCGGTCATCCTCACAATGACCGCGTTCAGCATCGCGATGAACGCGGTCACCAACACAAGGAACACAGTCATCCTCG
>DATBGJ010000482.1:0-4401 GCA_036558045.1 Thermoanaerobaculia bacterium | reverse complement strand
CTCTCGCACGCGACGCCGACCCCCTACAGAATCACCTACCAGCGCGGGGCCGAGTGGATCAAGGCCCACTCCGGGCCGGACGCCTCGATCGCCTACGTCGAGATCGGCGTCATCGGCTACTACAGCGAGCGGCCGATCCTGGATCTCATGGGACTCGTAACGCCTGCCGCGCGTCCCTACGTCCTCCAAAACAACTTGCTGGGAGCCCTGAAGGCGAATCCCACGGACTTCGTCCTCGCGCACACACGGGGACGGATGACGCCCATCGTCACCTCGCGCTGGTTCAAGCGGCGGTACCGGGAGGTGATGCGGTTCGAGGATCCTGGGGTTGGGCGGGTGGGGGCGCTGCAGATCTACAGGCGGCGGGCGGGGAAAGACAGGCAGCGGGGATGGAATCCAAGTGCGATACGAGATCGCCCTTCGCCGAACGCCAGAGCCGATCTTCGCCGGTTAGCGTCCCCCTGAGAGGACGTTCGGCGGGCTTTCTGCGTGCCCTATTGGCGCCGAATACGCTCCAGTCCCGTAGAACATTGTTTTTTCCGTTCAAACAATGTTTTTTCGCCTCAAACATTGTTTGAAGCCAAAAAACAATGTGTTGGCCGTTTCAAACAATGTTTTTTCCCAAAAAACAATGTTTAAACGGAAAAAACAAATGTTTGACGGGAAAAAACATTAGAAAAATCCGCCGGAGCGTGTTTCAGCGGACCCGAGCGTGTTCGAGCAGGTCGGCGGTAAGGATACGCCGTTTTCCGGAAAAAGAAGACGGGGATTCGTGTATCAGGCTGGCGGCTCGTCTAGAATCCGTCCCGCCATGGCCGAGACCGTCCCCCTCTCCGAGCCGTTCGCGCGTTTCCGCGAGGTCCTGGCGGAAGCCGAGGCCACGGGCATGCCGAATCCCAACGCCATGTCGGTCGCGACGGTGGATGCGGCCGGGCAGCCGTCGTCCCGGCAGGTCCTCCTCAAGGGCTTCGACGAGCGGGGCTTCGTCTTCTACACCAACCTGGAGAGCCGCAAGGGGCGGGAGATCCTCGGCAACCCCAAGGTGAGCCTCAACTTCTATTGGCGCCAGCTCGAGAAGCAGATCGTGGTGCTGGGCACGGCCGAGCCGGTGAGCGCCGAGGAGGCGGACGCCTATTTCGCCACCCGGCACCGCAGCAGCCAGCTCGGCGCCTGGGCCTCGCAGCAGAGCCGGCCGCTCTCCGGACGGGCGCACCTCGTGGCCGAGGTGGCGAAGCTGGAGGCGCGGTACCTCGGCCGGCCGATTCCCCGCCCTCCGCACTGGTCAGGCTTCCGGGTGGTGCCCCACTGGATCGAGTTCTGGGTCTCCGGCGCCTTCCGCCTCCATGACCGGACCGTCTACGAGCGCGTCCCGGAGGGGTGGCGGGTTACGCAGCGGTATCCGTAGGCATCCCCTCGAACCGCCGGATCTCCTCCTTCAAGCTCTCCGGCAGAGGCACCGAGCGGCCAGCTTCGTAGTCGATCCAGGCGATGACGCCGGTGCCGTCGGCGACGCGTTCGTCGGTGCCGCGGTAGAAGATCTCGTACTCCATCTTGAAGCTGCGGCGGCCGATCTCGCTGACGCGCGTCGCCACCTCCAGCTCGGCCGGATAGCGCACCTGCCGGCGGAAGTTCAGCGTGGCCGTCACCAGCGCCGGCCCGTGCCGCTCGTCCTCCCGGTGCTCCTGCATGTGCACGGCCGCGAAGTAGCTCATGCGGGCCGACTCGCTATAAGTGAAGTACTTGGCGTTGTTGACGTGGCCCATCGAGTCCATGTCGCCCCAGCGGACGGTGATGGGCTCGACGTGGCGGGCGTGGTCGCCGGCGGGCATGGCGGTTCAGGAGACGTCCAAGGTCGCTGGACAATTCTCAGCCCGGCAGGCCCCAGGCCGCGGGAAGGCGTTTGAAGTCCGTCTCGTCGAACGTGCAGACGGCCTCACTTCGTCGAGAGGCCTGCAGCGCCAGGACGGCATCTGAAAAGTCCACGTTCTTGTCTCTAGCCAACTCGATAGCCCGAATCAGAAGCTCCCGATCTTCGGTCTCTACTCCTTCCGCCGAAATCAGCGGAATCACTACCCGAGAGATTTCATCGTAGGAGCGGCGGTAGAACGACTTCAGCACCCAAACCACCTCGGCGACGACGAGAGGTGAAAGGAGCAGCAGAACCTCGCCTCTTTCCGCCCGCACCATCAAGCGGTTCGCCTGCTCCGCCATGGATTCGGGCTCGCCCGTCAAAAAGCGCAGAAGGACGTTGGCGTCGACCCAAAGCCTTTTCACGCCGGCGAGCCCTTTGCCCGCTCTCCCAACGCCTGGCCTACTTTCTTCCGCACCGCCTCCTTGCCTGGAAATGGCTTGGTGGACCGCAAGGCACCCCGAAGATCGGTGAGCCGCTGGCGTTTGACGACCCGCAGCCGCACCGCCTGTCCAGAAGCTACCTCAAACAGGAGGTCATCTCCCTGTTCGATTTGCAGAGCCTTCCGGACATCCGCAGGAATAGTGACCTGGCCTTTGCTGGAAACTCTGGAGATGGACATTGTTCTTACAATCCTCCAGCTCCTTACTCTAGCAGAACATTCCGACCGCCGCCGTTCCTATCGCCCCCCCAACCCCGTGCTCGGCCCATACAAAACCGCATTCAAAAGGATCGGCGTCGTGGCCCGCCAGAAGAGCCGGTAGGCGGGGTCCTGCGCGAAGAGGACGACGCTGCCGCGGCCGCGCGACTCGGTGCCCACGAGGAGCGAGCCGGCGAGGCGCTGCTCGGCTTCGGGCCAGGCGAAACCGGCCACCACCGGCGATTCGTCCCTGGCGAGGAGCACGTCCTGCCGCGGATCGCCGGTCGCCTTGAGGACGGTCGAGCCCTCGTAGAGCACGTCCGGCGAGCCGGTGAGCCCCAGGGTGAGCGGATGCTGCGGCTGCATCGTCGTGGCCAGCACGGCTCCCGGCGTGAAGATGGGCCGCTCGGCGAGCTGCTTCTCCACCTCGGGCTCGCCGCCTTCGGGATCCTCGGCCTTCGCGTCCTCCTCGTCGTCCTTCTTCGGCGGCTGCCAGCGCTTGATCGAGGTCAGCTCGCGGTCCTGCAACCAGGTCACGGCGTCGCCCACGGCCACCAGCACGCCGCCGTCCTTGACCCAGGCGTCGAGACCGTCCTTGAGCTTGTCGCCGATGCGGTCGTCGTAGCCGCCGCTGGGGAAGATCAGCACGTCGAAATCCGAGAGCGGCAGGTTGCGGAGCTGGCCGAGGTCGAGGCGGTCGTAATCCACGCCGATCTGGCTGTCGAGGAGGTACCAGAGGTAGCCGAAGGACGTAGCGTCCACGCCCTCGCCGCTCACCAGCCCGACGCGCACCGGGCGCACGGCCGGCATCTCGTTCGAGCCGAGGGAGAGCCCCTTGAAGTCATAGGAGGAGGAGACGGCCTGCGCCGCCAACGATTCCTCCTGGAGGAGTCCCTTGAACGTGTCGCGCAGATTGTCCGGGTTGGCCCGCCGCGGAATGAACAGGGTGCCGTTCGGATAGCTGGCGCCGCCGCCGGAGAACGGCGCGGTGGCGACCCGAAAATGGATTTTCCGCTTTTGCAGCTCGGCCGCCAGACGGTAGGTGGCGATCCCCTGCGGCGGCACGAGCCAACCGATCTCGCCCTCGCCGCTGACGCCGCCGCCGGCCGACTCGGGCAGCGCCTTGCCTTCCGCCACGTCGCCCGCGGCCACCCAGGTGTGGACGTTGTAGGCGAGCGGCAGCGACCAGGCGGTAATGTCGTAGAACTCGGGATCGAGGTTCTGCTCCAGGCGCTGGCGCTGACGGTCGAGGAAGGACTGGTTCATCGGCGAGTCCAGCGTCATCAGCGCTTCCACGAGGTTGCCCAACGGCTGCGCGGTGGAGACGGCGTAGGTGCCGGCGGCGAAGCGGCGGGCCTGCGGCTCGCCCGCGCCATGGCTGAGGGCCCGCACGGGGATCTCCTCGGTCTGCCCGAGCTGCCGCACCTTGACGCCGTGCAGCACCAGCAGGTCGGCCAGCGTCCGCGCCTCCTGCTGATCGGGCGGCCACAGGTAGGTGCGCGCCGGCTCGGAGGCCGCCTTGGCGCGATTGGCGGCGAAATCCTCCAGGATCTTGCGCGCGTTGCGGGCCGCCGTCCGCGCCGTGGTCAGCGAGGTCGTCAGGTGCCGCGCCACGCGGTCGGCGAGGGTGAGCACGCTGCCGTCCGGCAGCGCGAGCGCCTGGCCGGCGCGTCCGCCGCCGGCCATCTCGTAGGTCATGCCGACGGCGCCGCGCAGGCTTGGATAGGAGTCGCCGTAACCGGGATAGAAGAGGTCGTAGTTCTCCTCCTTGAAATAGATCCAGCCCTGGCGGTCGAACGCCGCGGCGTTGGCGCGGCCGAAAGCGTCGAGCCAGGAGAGGATGCGGCGGTCG
>DATBGJ010000481.1:0-2212 GCA_036558045.1 Thermoanaerobaculia bacterium | reverse complement strand
CGACGGACGTAGAAGCGCAGGTTCACCTCCTCGAAATCCCGATGGAAAGGAATGCCAATGCCCCAGACCCTCGTATCGAGGAAGAGGAATCCCACGATGCTGGCGAAGGTCCTGCCGTTCCAGGAGTCGAGCTCCGTCCCCGGCGGCACGAGCGGCCGCAGGACCTCCGGCGGCACGACGTAGCTCAACATCGCGAGGTATCGCCAGCGGGCGGTCAGGAAAGGCTGGGAATCCACCGCTACCCCGCCGCGACCGGCACGGACAAGTCGGCGCGCAGCCGGCGGGCCGGGTTGTAGGGATAGAAAGAGACCACCTCGCCGCGGCGGTGGCGCTCCTGGAGCTGTTGCCAGAAGCCGATGCCGAAGAGGTCGCCGTGCTCGCGCAGGAAGGCCTCGCGGACGCGGCCCTGGAGGCCGAGGAAGGCGCGCAGCTCCTCCGGGAAGATGTCGTTCTCCCCCACCGTGAACCATGGCTCGGCCGCCAGCTCCTCCTCTTCGTCGCGCGGCGGCGGGATCTCGCGGAAGACGCAATCGGTGAGCGCGGAGAGCTCGTCGTAGTCGTAGGAGAGGACGCGGCCGTGGCGGGTGACGCCGAAGTTCTTGAGCAGCACGTCGCCGGGGAAGATGTTGGCCGCGGCCAGCTCTTTCAGGCACCGGCCCCAGTCCAGCGCCGCCGCCACGGCGCTCGCTTCCTCGCTCTGCTCGAGATAGAGGTCGAGAGGCGTGATGCGCCGCTCGACGTAGCAATGATGGACCGTGACGGCTGATTCGCTGACCGCGACGTTGCGCGAGGTGCCGGCCCGCAGCGCCGCCAGCAGCTCGGGCTCGAAGCGCGCCCGCGGAAACGTCAGGTGCTCGAATTCCTGAAAGCCCACCAGGCGGCCGACGCGGTCGTGGAGCTCGACGGCGCGGTACTTCTCCATCACGCGCTGCGGCGTCGTGGTCTTCTGCGCCGGAAAGGCGTCGTTGATCACCTTGAAGACGAACTCGTACGAGGGCAGGGTGAAGACGGCCATCACCAGGCCCCGCTGCCCGGGCGCCGCGACGAAGCCGTCGTCCGTCTCCGCGATGTGGGTCATCAGGTCGCGGTAGAGCTCGGTCTTGCCGTGCTTCGTGTAGCCGAGCGAGATATACAGCTCGGCGATGCGCTTGCGCGGCAGGATCGACTTGAGAAAGCCAATGACCTCGCGCGGGCTCGCCACGTCGACGTGAAAGTCCCAGCGCGCGAAGCTGAAGAGGATGCTGATCTCGTCCTCGTCGCAGAGCACGGCGTCGATCTCCAGTCCCTCGCGGTGATGGAGGAGAGCCAGCGCCACGGGCACGATGGCGCCCCCCCGCTTCACGCGGCCGACGAGGTACGCCCCCTTGTTGCGGTAGAAGACCGGACGCAGCACGTCGAACGCCTCGATCTCCGCCGTCCCGAGCGCTTCGGCGATCCCGCGCTCGAGCCTTTCGGCCGCGAGCGCAGCGTCGGCCGCGAGATCCCGGAAAGGCACGCTGAAGCCGGCGTCCTCGACGATCCTCCGCACTACACCGGCGTCCACCCGATGCACGGCATACCGGCGGGCGCTCGCCATCTCCAGGCCGCGGTAGGGCAGCGGCAGCTCGTCGGCGGTGAAATCGATGGCCGGATCCACGCCGCCGCGGGGGAACACCTTGCGGGTGATCGAGTTGAAGTAGGTCTGCGCGATCTCGCAGTCGTCGCGCCCCAGGATGGCCCGGGAGTAGGCCTCCTTCATCGCCGTCCAGAGGGTCCGGCCGCCGAGGCGCTCGCCGGGCCGGCCGCGCAGCGCCGCCACCGTCTCGCCGACGCTCCGCGCCGGCAGGTCGAGCTTCTCCACCGTGTCCTGCCGGATGCCTTCCCAGTCGCGCTCCGCGAAGCTATCCGCCACGCGGCGCGTGATGGCGCGCAGGTCCCGGTGATGCTCCTCGAAGGCCCGATGGATCGTCTCGGCTCCGCGGGCCGCCGCGCCGGCGAGGTCCATGGAGGCATGGTATCTGATCCGGACAGGCGGCAGCCTGCCCAGGGCGGCCCTATGTGGCCGCCCTGTTTACGCTGTTTACGAGGAGGGGTTGACGAAACACGGGGAGACTGCTAATCTTCCCCTCCGGCAGGCAAAGGACAGGCCTGTCTCAGTACCCAGCGAACAGTAAAAAGGGACCTGGTTTTCGAGTGGGTCCCTTTCGTGTTTCTGGGGGAATCCCAAAGAAAG
>DATBGJ010000480.1:0-12159 GCA_036558045.1 Thermoanaerobaculia bacterium | reverse complement strand
AGAAGCGCGTGGCGGGCGTAGAGCGCCTCCGGTCCGGCGTCGGGCGACGGCAGCAGGTCTTCGAAGCGCAGCAGCTCGTCTTCCTCGCCGGTGGCGCTCTCCGCGACGGCGGCGGCGCTGAAGCTCTCCGGCCTCTTCTTGCGAAAGAGATCGGTGATGCGATTGCGGGCCACCCGAAACAGCCAGCCGGTGACGTGATCGACCGGCATCAGCAGGCGATTGGCTTCGACCAGCTCGTAGAAGACGTCCTGCAGGATGTCCTCGGCGTCGCGCGGGTCGGGCACGCGCCGGCGAATGAAGTTGCGCAGCCGCGACCGCTCCCGCGCGACGACTTCGGAGATCCGTTCGTCCTGTTCGAGTGCCATGCGCTCCAGGCTCGCCACGTCCCTCACCTACGGCTGTAGACGGATGCGGGGGTGCGGATATTGTAGGGCGCTACATTGTCGCGGCCGCGCCCAGCCGTTCCCACCGCTCGACGTTCACGCCCTTCACCAGCAGCCAGAGACAGAAGGATGCCTCGCCGACGAAGGAAGGCAGCAGGATGGCGGGGAAGATGCGGTTCGCGAAGGCGGGCGCCAGGATCAGCGCGAAGCTATCGATCAGATAGCACCAACCGGCGATCTGCATGAGAACGCCGATCGTCCTGGGCAGGTAGCCCGATCTGAAGATCAGGTATCCGACGATGATGCACACGAAGCCGAAGAAGATCAGCGCCACGCCGAAGCCATGGCCGTGCGATCTCACGGAGAGGCTCGCCATCGCCTGGAGCTGTTCCGGCGTGAAGGCTTTCAGGTAGGCGGCATTCCCCAGCGGAAACAGCGCCGCGACGAGATTCAGGGCGGCGACCGCTTCCACGGCGATCGAGACCAGATTGAAGAACACCGCGAGGTACGCGAGATCCCTGCTGACGGGCCGCAGCAGGATGAAGAAGATCAACGTCAGGGCGATCGCGCAGCTCAGCAGGACGAGCTCGGCGGCGATGCCGAAGCGCCACAGCGGCTCCATCGCCCTGAGGTTGGCGGCCGTGGCCGCCGCGTCGCCCGCGACGACGATCCTGCCGCGGACGAACGCCTCGCCGAAGATACCGATGACGATGATGATCAGGTACAGCAGGCCGCCGATGCGTGTTATGGCTCGCGGCGAGGTTCCAATCCGGTGCTCCTCCATATGGCAGCTCCCTCCGGCATCCTCTCCTCCATACGGCCGGAAGGCGCGAACCTTACAGCGCCGCCGTCACCCGCGTTCGTGGAGCAGCATCCAGGACGTGCCGAACCTGTCCCGGAGCATGGCGAAGCGGGACGCGAAGAAGGTCTCCTCCATCTTCATGAAGATCTGGCCGCCGTCGGAGAGCAGGGCATAGAGGCGCTCCGCTTCCTCGTCGCTGTCGACCCTGAGGGTCAGATAGGCGCTGCGCATGGGCTCGGCCCCCGGAATGTCGGCGCCCATGAGCACCGTCTCGCCGATCTCGATGCGGGCATGCAGGATGGCCTTCCCCCAGTCGGCCGGGATGTTGGGATTCGGCTGCGGCAGCTCGCCGTGCCTCCTCATCGTCGTGATCTTGCCGCCGAGGTGCTGCTCGTAGAAGCGGAACGCCGGCTCGCAATTCCCAGCGTAGTTGAGATATACGTCGAGTTTCATCGGACCTCCTCGTCAAGCCTGTTCTTCCTCGACTCCGTCATGGCTGCGCGTTGACGAGCGCCCCTCCTTCCCGGGTCCAGGCATCCAGCCCGCCGAGCAGACACGCCACCTTGGTGAAGCCTTTCGCCTGCAGCTCGAGCACCGCACGGGCGCTCGTATGCTCGGAAGGTCAGGTGCAGTAGGTGATGACCAGTTTGTCTTTGGGCAGCTCGCCGGCGCGCGAGCCGAGCTCGGAGAGCGGCAGCGAGATCGCGCCCTGGGCGTGGCCCATGTCGTACCCCGCTTTGGGGCGGACGTCCACCAGCACGGCCTCTCCCTTGGCGAGCGCCTGGCGAGCCTCGGCCACCGAGATTCGGCGGGCCGTCTCCTGAGTAGGAGCGGCCGGGGTCTCGGCCGGTGCGGCGGCCGGCGCTTGCGGCGTCAGGCTGGGGGTCTTCGCGGGCTCCTGAGGCGCGGCGAGCACGGGAACCGCCGCCACAAGCAGGAGCGTCCCGGCGAGCGCCAGCCCTCTACGTGGTATCCAACGCATCTTGAAACCTCCTGGGCGACCACCGGGCGACAATCCCTCGCGGGCGGCCCGGTATCGACGTCATTCTGGCGCAGACCGCTCTTCATCGCCAGTCCTCATGCGAACGGCAGCGGCTTGATGCGGAGCCCGCAGGCCCGGAACATACGCCGCAGGTTGAACGCGGTCTTGAAGATCGCTTCCCGCAGGCGAGGCTCACCTTCACGGGCGAGGATCGCCACCGCGCTCAGGTGTTGCGCCGCGACGAGCATGACGGACATCTCCGGAAAGGAGCTCCACAGCGCCTCCGCCAGAGGCTCGATCTCCTCCGCCTTCCCGCGCTCCGCCAAGACGAGCGCGAGGTCCAACGACACCAGCGCCGCCTCGGCCGGGCTCGGCTCGGCCAGGAGCTGCCGCCGAACCGACTCCAGCACGTTCATCGCCTCCTCGCGCTCGCCCAGCCGGGCGAGCACCCTTCCTTCCCACGCATAGACCCGGAGCATCTCGGCCGGATCGGTGACCTGCGAGAAGAGCCGCCACGACTCCTTGAGCACGCCGCGGGCTCTCTCCTCCTCGTCTCTCTGAGCGAGCGAGGCCGCCAGCGCGAGGCCGCCGCGCAATGCCAGGTGCGGCCGCAGGTCGCGGTCCATCTCGACCCAGCCGCGGGCCAGCAGATCGAGCGGGTCTCCACGCCCTTCTTCCTCGAGAAGCATGAGCCCGAGGATGGTCATGCAGGCGCCGACCTCGTGATCCATGCCGTCCAGGCCGTAGAGACGCATCGCGTGCTGGAGGAGCGCCTGGGCTTCGTCGGCGCGCCCCTGCTCCCAGCGCAACAGCGCCAGGGTGCGGCAGTAGAAAGCGCGCTCGATGCGGCCGGTCAGGAAGGGCGCCGCCTTCGCGAGCAGCGTGTCCGCGGCGCGCAGCCGTCCCTCCAGCCGGCGGGCGTTGGCGCCGAGCGAGTAGGCGCGCGGCAGCGCCGCCGCCGCTTCCTCGTCGCCCTCGCCGAAGAGGCCCGCCAGCCGCGCCGCAAGACGGGCCAGCTCGGCCGCGCGCGCCGGCTCGGCGAGCTGCCCCGCGTGGCTCTCCTCCAGGAGCCGCTCCAGCAGGTCGAGGCTGCGGAAGCGCACCTGCCGCACCAGCGCGAGCCGGCGGCCGGGCGGCGCCTGCATCAGCTCCGCGAAGAGACGCTCCTCC
Source organism: Thermoanaerobaculia bacterium (assembly GCA_036558045.1). Taxonomy (GTDB): domain Bacteria; phylum Acidobacteriota; class Thermoanaerobaculia; order Multivoradales; family UBA5704; genus DATARR01. The sequence continues at coordinate 8,822 of DATBGJ010000480.1, read as the reverse complement.
GTCTCGGCCCGTCTCCGCGTCTCCTCGATCAGCTCCGGGGTGTGCTCCTCCAGCCGCTCCCACGCGCCGGCGTAGAGCTCGTCCTGCGTCTCCTCTCCCTGAGCCGCGGCGCGCTGCCGGTCGAGCAGGCGCCGGATCGCCCAGCTCCGGCACGTGGCGCAGGTCAGCAGGTGGAGTAGGCCTGTGGGGCCGTGAGCGGCTCCGTCCTCGAAGTCCGACATCCGGGAAACGCTAGCCGAGCGCGCGCGTTGGCTGAAGCGCTGGAGTAATCTTTGGCGGGAAAAAGGCTGCGAGTTGCGAGACCGGTGGACTTCTAAACTCCCTCGCAGCGGCCGGGAGAGCTAGCCTGTGTTTCGCTTTTGTGACACTCTATAGCCCTAGCGCACACTCTTTGTCCTTGAAACAAGACACGGGGACCTCATGGCGAGAAAGAGCCTGCCGCCGCTCAACGTGGCGCTGACCCTCCTGCGTTCGGGCCAGGGCTGGGACCAGAAGGAGCTGGCGCAGGCGGCGGACACTTCCGCCACGGTGATCTCCGACCTCGAGCGCGATCAGCGGCCCCTGACCCGCGACAAGGTGGAAGAGCTGGCCGGCGTCATGGGTCTTCCGGCCGAAGCCGTCGACCGGGCGCTCGCCTTCGTACGGTGGCTCCGCGACGCCGCCGGCGCTCCCGGCCATGCGGACGATCCCGCCGAGGCGAACCGCCGCCACATCGAGGAGATCGCCGCGGAAACCGGCAGGCTCTGGGAGGATCTCGCCCGCTCGACGCTCTCCCGCCTGACTCTCGAGGCCCGCACTCTCGCGGCGCGCCAGCAGGCGGCCGTGCTGTGGAACCGCTTGAAGCGGCGCCAGCAGGCCGAGCGGCGGGCTCTGGTGGAGGCAGACGAGGAATTCCGGAGCTGGGCCCTCTGCGAGCTGCTCTGCGCCGAGAGCATCAAGGCGGCGCCCGACAGCGCCGGCCGGGCGGTCGAGCTCGCGGATCTGGCTCTCTTCATCGCCGACCTCCTGCCGGGAGAGGCGAGCTGGCGCATGCGCGTGCAGGGCTACGCCTGGGCGCACCTCGGCAATGCCCGGCGCGTTCAGGGAGATCTGCCTGGAGCTGACGAAGCGTTCAGTCGGGCCGATAAGCTCTGGAACGCTGGTGTAGTGGGAGATCCGGGCCTTCTCAACGAGGCGCTGGTGCCTGGTCTCGAAGCCTCTTTGCGCATCGAGCAGAATCGACTATCCGAAGCCACGGGTCTTTTGGATCGCGCTTTGGCGGTCGATAGAGGACCCTTTAGAAAGCATCTCCTCATCAACAAAGCACGACTGCTGGAATGGGGAGGAGATTATCGGGACGCAATCGACATGCTCCGACAGGTGGCTCCTCTGATTTCGGAGTTGGAGGAGCCGAGAATGCTCTGGCTCCAACGTTTTCACCTCGCGGTCAACCTGTGCCATCTGGAGCGGTACGAGGAGGCCGACGCCTTGCTGCCAGAGATCCGATCGCTGACAGCTCAGCTCGATAACCGCCTGGACTCTTTAAGGCTACTCTGGCTGGAGGGGCGGATTGCAGCCGGTCTCAGGCGGAGCGCAGAAGCTATTAGAGCCCTGTCCCGGGTACGGGAGGAATTCGCGTCGCTCAACATCGCCTACGACGCAGCCCAGGCGGCTCTTGAGCTGGCGGTGCTCCACCTAGAGCAAGGGCGTACTCGGGAGGTTAAGGCCCTGGCGCAGCAGATGACGCCGATCTTCAGGACACAAGGGGTTCCTACAGAGGTCTTGGCAGCGCTCAAGTTGTTCTGCCGGGCCGCCGAGGGAGAAACCGTCACCGTGAAGATGGCCCGGCGACTCGTCGACTATCTCTACCGCGCCAAACACGCCCCCCAGCTCCAGTACGAGCCAGGCGAATGAACACTGGGGCTGGGGCGGAGCGGCAAAAACTCCAGCTCCTGCGGGCTCCACGGGCGTCTACTTCCTGCATCCTCCGTATGGGTCTGGTGAGCAGCCATTGTCTGAAGACGCAGCAGGGTTGGCGCTACCTTGTTGTTTCGGACAGCCGAACGGATCGGGACTGCACCCGTTCTTGGTCCGCATACTGAAAAGATCCCAGAGTCGGGAAATGACGTCCCAAGATGCCAAAGCGGAACTCCCATCGAAACGAGCTGCCCTCGATTCGGCAGGGCGGACTCGGGCCTCTGAAGCCACGGTCCAAGGCGCCGTAAGGGCCATACAGAGCAAGAACATAGCGATCTTGCAACGGGAAGGAGGACGGTACATGGGGAGCTCCTTTCACGGAGGCGGCCCTCCGCCGCGGCCTCGATGGCCGCGCGGGCGCCTCTCTCTGAGGCAGTATGTTGCTCGATAATGGAGTGGAAAAATACACCTGGACGGTATTCAGGACGTGCCGGAAGGAGAAAAATACATGGCGGACGGTAAGGACCCGGCGGATCTGCGGGTGGCGATCATCTTCCTGCGTGCCGTCCGAGGATGGGATCAGGGCGAGCTGGCGGCGGCCTCGGGAGTCTCGGCGAGCACCATCTCCCGCTGCGAGAGCGGCGAGGCGGCTCCTTCGGCCAAGACCTTCGAGCAGATCGTCGCCGCCGTGGGCGTGCCGGCTTCGACGCTGGAGCGCCTCTTCGCCGTGATCCGGTCAGCCCGGGCCGCGATGAGCCACGCCGCTTGGCCCGAGGAGCCTGCCGGAGACGTGGACGCCATCGCCGCGAGTGCCGGCGATCGCTTCTTCGACATCGCCCGTGCCGCGGCTTCCCTGGTCTTCGAGCAGGCCTCCAACCGCAAAAAGGCCGTGGAATAGGCACCGGCTCGTTCCGAGTCTTGAAAGCCCCGTTGCAAACCGCGGAGAGAGCAGGAGGGTGCCGCTGCGTGGGTTCGATCCCCGCCCTCTCCGCCAAGCCGATTTGGTACAGTCACGGGTCCGCGATCCGGTCCGGATCGCAGCCCTTTGATCGAGGATCTCCGCAATGTCCGACACCGCCCCAACCATCCCCGGCCGCGACTTCATCCGCGACATGGTCGCCCGCGACGTGGCCGCCGGCAAGTACGGCGGCCGGGTGGTCACCCGCTTTCCCCCGGAGCCCAACGGCTTTCCCCATATCGGCCACGCCAAGTCGGTCTGCCTCAACTTCGGCCTCGCGCAGGAGTTCGGCGGCAAGTGCCACCTCCGCTTCGACGACACCAATCCGGAGACGGAGGACCAGACCTACGTCGACGCCATCCAGCGCGACGTGCGCTGGCTCGGCTTCGACTGGGGAGAGACCCTGTTCTACGCCTCGGACTACTTCGAGCAGCTCTACGACTTCGCCGTCGAGCTGATCCGCATGGGCAAGGCCTACGTGGACAGCCTCTCCGAGGACGAGATCCGCGAATACCGCGGCACCGTCACCGAGCCCGGCCGCCACAGCCCGTACCGCGACCGCAGCGCCGAGGAGAACCTCGACCTCTTCCGCCGCATGCGCGACGGCGAGTTCCCGGACGGCGCCCACGTGCTGCGCGGCAAGATCGACATGGCCTCGCCCAACATGAAGATGCGGGACCCGCTCTTCTACCGCATCAAGCGCGCCACCCACTACCACCGCGGCGACGCCTGGTGCATCTACCCCTTCTACGACTTCGCCCATCCGCTCTCGGACGCCATCGAAGGCATCACCCACTCGCTCTGCACGCTGGAGTTCGAGAACAACCGCGAGATCTACGACTGGCTGGTGGACAGCCTGCCGTTCCCGGAGCCGCCGCGGCAGACCGAGTTCGCCCGCCTCAACGTCACCTACACCGTGATGAGCAAGCGCAAGCTCCTCGAGCTCGTCGAGCGCAAGCTCGTGGCGGGCTGGGACGATCCGCGCCTGCCCACCCTCGCCGGCCTGCGCCGCCGCGGCTTCACCCCCGCGGCCATCCGCGACTTCTGCGACCGCATCGGCGTCGCCAAGGCCAACAGCACGGTGGACGTGACGCTGCTGGAGCACTGCCAGCGCGAGGATCTCAACCCCGAAGTTCCCCGCGTGCTCTGCGTGCTGCGGCCGCTGAAGCTGGTGATCGAGAACTATCCCGAGGGCCAGAGCGAGGAGTTGGACGCGCCGTTCTATCCGCACGACGTGCCGAAGGAGGGAAGCCGCAAGGTGCCCTTCTCGCGCGTGCTCTACATCGAGCGAGACGACTTCGCGGAGGTTCCACCGAAGGGCTTCTACCGCCTCTCCCCCGGCCGCGAGGTACGGCTGCGCTACGCCTACTTCGTCCGTTGCGAGAGCGTCGTCAAGGACCCCGCGAGCGGCGAGATCGTCGAGGTCCGCTGCACCTACGATCCCGCCACGCGCGGCGGCTCGGCGCCGGACGGCCGCAAGGTACCGGGCACGATCCACTGGGTCTCCGCGGATCACGCGGTGCCAGTCGAGGCGCGCATTTACGATCGTCTCTTCCGCGTCGAGCGGCCGGACCTGGAGGAAGGACCTTTCGAGGATTGCCTCAACCCGGACTCCCTCGAAGTGCTCACGGAAAGCCGCATCGAGCCTGCGGCGGCGGACCCGGCGCTGGGAGAAAGGTTGCAGTTCGAGCGGCAGGGCTACTTCTTCCGCGATCCTGTCGATTCGAGACCCGACCGCCTCGTCTTCAACCGCATCGTGCAGCTCCGGGACTCGTGGGCGCTGGAGGCAAAGAAGCAGGCGCCAGCCGCTCCAAAACCGCCGAAGGCACCGAAGGTGAAGGAAGAGAAGGCCCCGGAGCCGCTCTCACCCGAGGAGTCGGAGCAGCTCGAGCGGCTGCGCCCCGAGCTGCAGCCGATCGTGCAGGGCGTGCTCGCCGCGCACCCCAATGAAGTCGAGCGTTACCGCGCCGGACAGACCGGTGTCCTCGGCTTTCTCGTGGCGCAGGCGATGAAGCAGGCGGGACGGAGCGGCGGTGGCAAGCCCAACCCGAAGCTGGTCAACGCGATGCTGATGCGGGAGCTGGGCTAAAGGACTCCAAGGATGGCAAGGACTCTTTCCCGTGTCCTTGGGGTCCTGGGTATCCTTTGGATCCTTTTCAGTTAAGGCTTCGCATGGCTGAAGGCTCCTCTGCTGACTCTACCTACCGCCACCGCCGCGACGCCTTCGCCGCCGAGGAGCGCCGCCTCGCCCGGATCTCCTTCCGCTTCTCGATTCTGAGAGGCCTCCTCTTCCTCGCCTTCGTCGCCTGCCTCGCCGTAATTTTGGTCCGCGGCGGCAGTCCCGGCTGGGAATGGTGGGCTGGGGCGGGATTCTGGCTCGTCGCGTTTCTGGCAGTCCTGCCTTACCATGATCGGGTCATCCAGCGTCAGCGACGGCAGGGCGAGCTGCGGACGATCAACGAGGAGGGACTGCTGCGGCTGGCCCGCGACTGGTCGGCGTTACCCGTGCCGTCGCTTCCCGAACCCGACGACGTGGAGCGGCCGGTCGCTCGGGATCTGAACCTCTTCGGCCGCGCCTCGGTCGCCCATCTTCTCGGAACTATCCATACCCCGCCGGGTAAGACAACCCTTGCGAGCTGGCTGCTCCATCCCGCGTCACCGGAAGAGATTGTCGAGCGGCAGGGAGCGGTCGCCGAGCTGGCCCCCGAAATCGATCTGCGGCAGGAGATCGAGGTCGGCGTCCGCGCGATGGAGAAGTCCCCACCCGACCTGGAGCCCTTCCTGCGCTGGGCCGAGGGCGAGCCTTGGCTCCTCCGTCACGCCGGATGGGTCTGGCTCGCTCGATTTCTCGCCGTGGCGACTCCCGTCTCCCTGGTCGCGGTTCTCGCAACACCGTTCCCGCTTGGCGTCTTTCTCCTGCTGGCAACGACCAACCTCTCCTTGGGTTACACCTTTCGAGAGCGGACCCATGGCGTCTTCGACAAGGTCGAGGCCCGGGAAGGACAGTTCCAGCTTTATGCAGAGGCCCTGGAACGCATCGCCAGCGGGTCGTACGGCGCCGTCGGGCTGCAACGCTTGGCCGGCGAGGTCACGGCGGGAGACCAGCCTGCTCATCGCTGGATGGAACTCCTTCACCGGCGGGTGGAGCTCTCGGAGGTCCGTCACTCGGCGTACCTCTATCTGCCCCTGCAGTCTCTCCTTTGCTGGGATCTGCACATGTTGTGGCTGCTGGAGAAGTGGCAGGAGGACGCCGGTCCCCGCGTCCGCGCCTGGCTCGCCGCGTTTGGCCGCTTCGAGGCGCTCTCCGCTCTCGCCGGGCTACGTTTCGATCATCCCGATTGGGCTTTCCCGACCGTAGGCGAAGGAGAGGACCGATTCGCGGCGCAGGAGCTGGGTCATCCCTTGATCGCGGACGAGCGGCGGGTGACGAACGACGTGGCGGTGGGACCGCCGGGCACCTTCCTGCTGGTCACCGGCTCGAACATGTCCGGCAAGAGCACGCTGCTGCGCGCGATCGGCGTCAACGCGGTGCTGGCGCAGGCGGGTGGACCTGTCTGCGCGGTTTCCCTGCGCCTGCCGCCGGCCACGCTGGCGACGAGCATCCTGGTGGAGGACTCGCTGGCCGAAGGGGTCTCGTTTTTCATGGCGGAGCTGAAGCGGGTGCAGCGCATCGTCGAGGAAGCCGACCGCGCCCATGCCGAAGGACGCGTCCTGCTCTATCTCCTCGACGAGGTGCTGCGCGGCACCAATAGCCAGGAGCGCCAGGTGGCGATCCGCCGGGTGCTTCTCCACCTGCTCCGCAAGGGAGCGATCGGCGCCATCTCCACGCACGACCTGCAGCTCGCCGAAATGGAGGACCTGAAGGCCGCCATGGTGACCGTCCATTTCCGCGAGACGCTCCATCCCGGCGGCGATCCGCCCATGACCTTCGATTACAAGATGCGGCCGGGGATCGCCACCACCGTCAACGCCCTCAAGTTGATGGAGCTGGTAGGGCTGCGGCCGGAGGACTGAGAATGCCCGAGCGGGGCGCCACCCGCAGGTCGCGCCCCGAAACCCGTCTCAGGCCTTGTGGGTGGCTTCGACCGGAATCCGCATCCGGTAGAAGGACCGCCAGACGAAGAAAGCCGAGATCACGAAGAAAACCACGGCGAGGGCCGTGCTGGTCGCCTTCGGCATCTCGATCGCCAGCTCCACGGCGAGGAGGCCGAAAAGCGTGGTGAACTTGATGACCGGGTTCATGGCCACCGAGGAGGTGTCCTTGAACGGATCACCCACGGTATCGCCAACCACGGTGGCGGCGTGGAGCGCAGTGCCCTTCTCCTTGAGCTCCACTTCGACGATCTTCTTGGCGTTGTCCCAGGCGCCGCCGGCGTTGGCCATGAAGATCGCCTGGTAGAGGCCGAAGATGGCGATCGAGATCAGGTAGCCGATGAAGAAGTAGGGCTCGAGGCAGGCAAAAGCCAGGGTGCTGAAGAACACCGTCAGGAAGATGTTGAACATTCCCTTTTGCGCGTAGGTGGTGCAGATGGCGACCACCCGCTTGCTGTCCTCGGTCGAGGCCTTCTCGGCGCCCGCGTCGAGCCGGATGTTCTTCTTGATGAACTCGACGGCCCGGTAGGCGCCGGTCGACACGGCCTGGCAGGAGGCGCCGCTGAACCAGTAGATGACGGCGCCGCCGGTGATCAGGCCGAGCAGGAACGGCGGGTGGAGCAGGGAGAGGTACTGGACGAGCTCCGCCTTCAGCCCCTGGGTGAGCACCACGATGATCGAGAAGATGAGCGTCGTCGCGCCCACCACCGCTGTGCCGATGAGCACCGGCTTGGCCGTCGCCTTGAAGGTGTTGCCGGCGCCGTCGTTGGCCTCCAGGTGGTGCTTGGCGACCTCGAAGTCCGGCGCGAAGCCGTAATCCTTCTGGATCTCCTCGCGGATGCCGGGCAGGCTTTCGATGGTCGACAGCTCGAAGACGGACTGCGCGTTGTCGGTCACCGGGCCGTAGGAGTCGACGGCGATGGTCACCGGTCCCATGCCGAGGAAGCCGAAGGCCACAAGACCGAAGGCGAAGACGGCCGGAGCGAGCATCAGGCCGGCCGGCAGCGCCGTGCTGACGCCGTAGGCGAGACCCATCAGAGCGACGATGGTCAGGCCCATCCAATAGGCGCTGAAATTGCCGGCGATCAAGCCGGCCAGGATGTTGAGCGAGGCGCCGCCCTCTCGCGAGGCGGTCACGACCTCCTTGACGTGGCCGGACTCGGTGGAGGTGAATACCTTGACGAACTCGGGGATGAGCGCGCCCGCGAGCGTGCCGCAGGAGATGATGACGGAGAGCTTCCACCACAGCGTGTTGTCACCGGCGAGGTCCGGGATGAGCAGGTAGGAGGCGATGAAGGTGACGATCATCGAGAGGATCGAGGTCAGCCACACCAGCGAGGTCAGCGGCGCCTCGAAGTTCATCGTGTCGGCGTCGCGGTAACGGGCGGTGGCGATGGCCTCGTTGATCGCGTAGGAGACGCCGCTGGTGACGATCATCATGATGCGCATGGCGAAGATCCACACCAGGAGCTGGATCTGGACCGTCGAGCTCGTCACCGCGAGCAGAATGAAGGTGATGAGCGCGACGCCGGTGACGCCGTAGGTCTCGAAGCCGTCCGCCGTGGGGCCCACCGAATCCCCCGCGTTGTCGCCGACGCAGTCCGCGATCACCCCGGGGTTGCGCGCGTCGTCTTCCTTGATGTTGAAGACGATCTTCATCAGGTCGGAGCCGATGTCGGCGATCTTGGTGAAGATGCCGCCGGCGATGCGCAGGGCCGCCGCGCCCAGCGACTCGCCGATGGCGAAGCCGATGAAGCAGGGGCCGGCATAATCGGCCGGGATGAAGAGCAGAATGGCGAGCATCATCACCAGCTCGACGCTGATCAGCAGCATGCCGATGGAGATGCCGGCCTTGAGCGGGATGGCATAGGTGGGG
>DATBGJ010000479.1:0-1909 GCA_036558045.1 Thermoanaerobaculia bacterium | reverse complement strand
ACCTGCGGACAGGCCAACGTCCGCTTCGACGATTACCTGGCCAAGATCACCGTTCCGGTCCTCTACCTGGGAGCGGGCGGCGGCTTCGGCGAGCTCGGCATCTACACCACGACGCTCCTCGGCGGCACGGATAAGACCGCCCTCGTCATCCACAAGGTGCCGGCGGCGCAGCGTCTGGCCGACTACGGCCACGCCGACCTGTTCCTCGCCAACGACGCGCAGACGCTCGTGTGGCAGCCGCTGTTGAATTGGATCAAGGGGCACTGATCAGCTCCGATCCTGCCGACCCCGTCAACTGAGGGTTGGTCGCGCCGCCGGCCCTCACCACCCCGGCCCTCCTCTCCCCGAGGGAGAGAAGGGAGAAAAAACAGATTCGCCGTGCCCGAATTCCCCCGCAAGAACCGGCAAGACCACCACCCGTCTACCGCGATATCCTTCCCCCATGCCCACCCTCTCCTTCCGCTTCCCGCTGCCGCGCGGCTATCCCATCGCTCGCACGCTGGAGTACCTGGGCCGGGATCCGGCGAGCCTGACGATGCGGACCGTGAATCGGACCTTCGCACTGGGGCTGTGGATCGACGGCAGGCCCGCGGCGATGAGCGTCAACCTGGCGCGCGAAGGGGCCTTCGCCATCGTGGAGGCGCGCCGCGCTCTCCCCGCCGACGCCGAGGCGCGGGCGCGCGATTACCTGCTGCGCCTGCTGGGGCTCAACCGCGATCCGAAGCCTTTCGAGCGCCACGTCGCGGCCTCGCCCACGCTGGCGCCTCTGATCGCCGGCCGGCGCGGCCTGCGCATCCTGCAGACTCCGGACCCCTTCGACGGCCTGATCTGGGTGATCGTCGGCCAGCAGATCAACCTGCCGTTCGCGTTCACGCTTAGACGCCGGCTCGTGGAGCGGACCGGCGCGCGGATGGCCGGCGGCCTCTTCGCTCCGCCCACCGCCGAGGCGGTGGCGAACCTGGAGATCGGAGAGCTGACGCGAGAGCAGTTCTCACAACGCAAGGCGGAGTATCTGATCGGCGCCGCGCGCCGCATCGTCGCCGGCGAGTTGGACCTGAATCGGCTGGCCTCGGTTCCGGCCGACGAGGTCGAAGCCGCGCTGCTGGCGGTCCGCGGTCTCGGACCGTGGTCGGCCCACTACCTGATGATGCGCGCCTTCGCCTTCGAGGACTGCGTGCCCCTGGGCGACGCGGGGCTCGTGCGCGGATTGATGAGGTTCTTCAGTCTCCCCGACCGTCCCAACGAGGCGGCGACGCGGGAGCTGATGCGGCCCTTCGCTCCGTTCCGGAGCTGGGCTACCTTTCACCTCTGGCAAAGTTTGAGGGATAGGACATGACGTACTACACCACCACCGTCGAAAGCCCCTGCGGTCCCCTGCTCTGCGTGGTCGATGAAGCCGGCGCCGTGGTGCGCATCGAGTTCGTCAAGGGCCGCGAGGCGCAGAGGATCACGGAGAAGATAAAGGCCGCCGGCATCGAGATCGTCGAGGACGCCTCGCGCACGGCCGAGGTGCGCCGCCAGCTCGCCGAGTACTTCGCCGGCGAGCGCCGCGAGTTCGATCTCCGGCTGGCGCCCGAGGGCACGCCCTTCGAGCGCGCGGTATGGGCGGAGCTGGAAAAGATCCCCTTCGGCGAGACCCGCAGCTACGGCGAGATCGCGCGCGCGCTCGGACGGCCCGACGCCGCCCGCGCCGTGGGCCGCGCCAACGGCGCCAATCCCATCCCGATCGTGGTGCCCTGCCACCGGGTGATCGGCGCCGACGGCTCGCTCACCGGCTTCGGCGGCGGGCTGGACGTCAAGGCCCGGCTGCTGGAGCTGGAGGGGTTGGCGCTGCCGTTCGGATAGGCTTTTATAAGCGGCGCTCGTCCGCCCGGCGCTCCCGCACCGGGCTACAGAAACGTCGCTTCTC
>DATBGJ010000478.1:0-2979 GCA_036558045.1 Thermoanaerobaculia bacterium | reverse complement strand
AGGAAGCAGTCGCGGAGGCCGAGGATCCGCCCCTCGCCGTCGAGCGCGAGCTCGGCGTCGTGGATCTGCAGGCGCTCCTGGGTCGTCGAGACGAAGTCCTCGGCGCGGTCGCTCATCCACTTGACCGGCCGGCCGAGCCGGATCGCGATCCAGGGGACGAGCACCTCCTCCGGGTAGAACATCATGATCTTGGGACCGAAGCCGCCGCCGATGAACGGCGTCACCAGCCGCACCTGGTGGTCGGAGAGGCCGAGCATGGCGGCAAGGCCGTTGCGCACCGGGATCGGCGCCTGGGTGGTGTCCCAGATCGTCATCTTGCGGGCGCGCGCGTCCCACTGCGCGACGATGCCGCGGTTCTCGATCGCCGCCGCGGCGCCGCGGTCGTAGGAGAAACGCCGGCGGATCACCACGTCGGCCTGTTCCCTGGCCGCCGCGTAGGCTCCTTTCTTCTGCGGCACGTAGGCGGCGAGGTTGGAGCCCACGTCCTCGTGGATCAGAGCCGCCTCCGGCGCCAGCGCCTTCTCCAGGTCCACCACTGCCGGCAGCGGGTCGTAGTCGACGACGATGCGCTCGGCCGCGTCCTCGGCGAGATAGCGGTTCTCCGCCACCACGACGGCGACCGCCTCGCCCAGGTGGCGCACCTTGTCCTTGGCCAGGGGCACCTGCGTGCGCTGGTTGAAGACCATGCCCTCGACCGGCGGCGGCGGCACGAGGAGCGGCCCCGGTTGCCAGTAATCGCCGAGGTCGGCGGCGGTGTAGACCGCGATCACGCCCGGCATCTCCAGCGCTTCCGAGACGTCGATGGCGCCGAGCCGCGCGTGCGCGTGCGGGCTGCGCACGAAGGCGACGTGCGCCATCTCCGGCAGCTCGACGTCATCAATAAATAGAGCCCGCCCGGTGAGCAGGCGCGGGTCTTCGTTACGCTTGGTGCGGGTGCCGATCATTTCTCCTCCACGAACGCCACGATCCTCGCGAACGCCGCCTCGCCGCCGCGGAAGCGGAAGGGGAAGCAGCCGAGCCACACCCGCTGATCGAGCACCTCGTCGATCTGGCCGCCGACGTTCTCGGCGTGGAAGACGCCGTGCGGGAAGAGCTTGACGTGCATGCACTGGTAGTCCGCGGGCCAGGGGAACGCCTCGTCGAGCGACATGCCGATGGCGGCCTCCACCTCCGGGATGAGGTCCGGCCGCGCCCGCCGCACGTTGGTGTTCCACGGATGGTCGGCGGCGATGCAATCCACCGCCAACCAGCGGATGCCGCGGTCGAGCACCCAGTCGACGAAGGGGCTGCGCGGCCCCGGGTGCTTGAGGAAGGCGCGCGGCAGGTCCGCCTTGTCCTGGTTCTTCACCTTGTACCAATCCTCGTTGTAGTAGTGGTGGTAGCCGGTGTGGATCACCAGGATGTCGCCGCGCTCGATCGTGATCCCGGTCTTGCGCTCCCACTCCTCGAAGTGCTCGGGGCCGTAGATCTGGTAGTCGCCGATGCCGAACTGCGAGAGGTCCACGATGCAGGCCGGCCCCACCAGCGTATCGATGGGAATGCCGGCGATGTCCGGCCCCGGATCGTAGAAGTGGATCGGCGAGTCGAGATGGGTGGCGATGTGGTTGGTCGTCGAGAGGAACTGCGCGTTGACGCCCTCGAAGGCGAGGCGCTTCACCCACTTCACGGTCGGACCCTCGTAGAACGCGAACGACGGCGAATCCATGCTGAAGTTCTGCGAGAGATCCAGGACCTTCACCTTACTCAGATCGTAGGGAACGTACACGGCTCCTCCTTTCAAATCTCGTAGCGCTCCGCGAAGGCGACCAGCGCGCTTTCGAAGATCTCCATCGGCGGCCGCACGAGCCCGGCGCCCACCTGGCCGACGCCGGCCTGCCGGTGCGCGATGCCGGTGTTGACGCGCGGCGTGATGCCGAGCTCCACCACCTTGCGCAGGTCGATGCCCACCGGCGTGCCGCGGAAGCCTAGGGTAGGAATGGTGAACTGGCCGTGCTCGGCGGCGGTGATATCGTACATCTCCAGCGTAGCGTTGACGGCGTCCCGGGGCGTGCCACCGATGAAAGTCACGATGGCCGGCGCAGCGGCCATGGCGAAAGCGCCGATGCCCGCCGTCTCGGTGATCGTGCTGTCGCCGATGTCCGGATTGGCGTCGGCGCTCGAGAAGCCCGGGAAGTAGAGGCCGTCCGGCGCCTCGGCGGGCGCGGTGAACCAGCGGTCGCCGAGGCCGCTGACGCGGATGCCGAAGTCCGTGCCGTTCCTCGCCATGGTGGAGACGATGGTGCTCCCTTCGACGCCGTGCGCCGCATCGGCCATGGACTTGCACGCCGCCATCACCGGATTGAGCACCGAGAGCGGATTGTCGCCCAGGAACTTCACCACCTCCGCGTGGATGGCCGCCGCCGGCGAGACTTTGGCGATAGCCGGCGAGAGGATCTTGAGGAAGAGCAGCGAGCCGGCCTTGTTGCGGTTGTGCCCCTCGTCGCCCATGTGGAGCGCCTCAGCGATCAGCGTCCGCAGATCGATCCCCTCCAGCAACTCGACCGCCTTGGCGAGCACGGGCGCCAGGAAGTCGTTCATCCAGCGCAGCTTCGCCAGCACCTCCTCGCTGAAGGCGCCGTAACGCAGCACCTTGCCGTAGCCCTCGTTGAGATTCGAGAAGGTACGGTGGCCATGGACCGCGTCCTCCACCACGTACACCTTCATCGACGGCGAGATGACGCCCGCCATGGGACCCACCGCGCCATGGTGGTGGCAGGGCTCGAAGGCGACCTCGCCGCGCTCGACGAGCGCCACCGCGCCGGCCTCGTCGCGCGCGCGTTCCTCGAAGATCAGCGCGCCGATCACCGCGCCGCGCAGCGGGCCGGACATGCGCTCCCACGCGATGGGCGGTCCGGCGTGGAGAAGGAGGTCGTCCCGCATGCCGGGGATGACCTCGCGCGCCACGGCCAGCCCCTTGAGGACCGGCCGGGCGGCCGTCAT
>DATBGJ010000477.1:0-12064 GCA_036558045.1 Thermoanaerobaculia bacterium | reverse complement strand
GTTGCGGTCCCAGGCAGCGGGCGAGAACGCGAAGGCGAACGGCCGGTCCTGCGCCGCCGCGGCGAGCGGCAGAAGGGTGGACAGGGCGAAGAACAGGACGAGAGGCCCGCGGATTGTCATGGTCTCTCTACTCTACATCGTCTCCGCCAGGCCGGTTACGGCAAGCCCGCCGCCGCGGGCTCGCGGAGCACGCCGGGCGCCCACCAGTAGAAGACCGAGCTGCGGGAGACGCAACGCTTTCCCCGGCGGGATTCCACCGTGAATTCCCGCCCGTCGCAGCCTTCCTCGATGTCGCGCACGACGCCGGCGGACCAGCCTTCCCTGGCCTCGGGATCCTCGTAGGCGACGAGGAATCCGAGCCCGGGAGCTCCGGCAGGCGTCTCGAGTGGCAGTCTGATCATGAAGCTCCGCCTCCGTCCCTCCCGTCTGTCCCCCGCCGCCCGGGATCGGTTCAAGCGCGGGCTGGACGCAAAGGCCCCGGGTGGAGCTAGAATGGGGGCCGTTCGCGATGCTCCGAACGCTTTGACAAAAGGGGGACGTCATGCATGGCAAGACCGCTCTGGCAAGCGTCTGCGTGGCTGTAACGCTCCTTGGCTTGGTCGTCGCGGGCTGCGGGAAGGGTTATCGTCAGATCGTCGTCATCGACGGCGACAAGGCGGAGTTCGTCACCTTCGGACCTCCGCCCAAAGAGCCCCAGCAGGTCTGGGCCCCCGGCAGGGTCCTCGTCTTCCGCACCGATTCGCCGGTGCCGGGCGCGCCGAACGGCAGTACCGGCAGGGCCGGACACGTCTACCGCGTCAGCGACAGCATGGAGATGGAGGAGGTGGCCGAGTTCGAGCTCACCATCCCGAACGACACCCTGGCCTACCGGTACGGCAAGTGACGTAGGCGGCCAGCCGGCCTGACGGAGACCTCGTAGGGGCGGCCCTCTGCGGCCGCCCTGGCTGCACGCCCTTCCACAAAGGACCCAAAGGACTCCAAAGACGGCAAGGACGCTGTCATCTGCTGTCCTTGCTGTCCCTGTCGTCCTTGTCGTCCTTTCCGGCCCTGAAGGATAGAATCCCGGCTATGGACACGCCCACGGCGCCGGAGGAGATCACAGCGCTGTTGCGGGCGGCCGAAGGCGGCGACCGCGCGGCCCTGGATCACCTGTTCGGCCTGGTCTACAAGGAGCTGCGCAAGCTCGCCCGCCGGCAGCTCCAGGTCACGCCTCCCCAGTACACCCTCAGTACCACGGCCCTGGTGCACGAGGCGTATCTCAAGCTCTCTTCCGACGTCCACTGGTCGACGCGCGACCGCTCTCACTTCTTCGCCCTCGCCGCGCGCGCCATGCGCCACATCCTCATCGACCACGCCCGCCGCCGCACGCGGCGCAAGCGCGGCGGCGCCGAGACGCCGCTCTCCCTCGACGACGCGCAGGTGCCGGTGCACGACCGCAGTGACGAGCTGCTGGCCCTGGACGAGGCGCTCGAGCGGCTGGCCGCGGTGGACCCCGAGCTGGCGCGCCTCGTGGAGTGGCGCTTCTTCGCCGGGCTCTCGGTGGAGGAGATCGCCGGCATCCTCGAAGTCTCCGACCGCACGGTGAAGCGGCAGTGGCGCGCCGCCCGCGCCTTCCTCTACCAGCAGCTCGCCCAGCCGGAAGCGAGCGCGTGAATCTGCCGCGCCCGGAGCTGTTCCAGCGCGCCCGCGCGCGCTTCGAGGAGCTGATCGAGGAGAGCGGCGCCGAGCGCCAGGCGCACCTGGAAGCGCTCGCCGCGAGCGATCCGGAGCTCGCCGCGGCCGTGGCGGACCTCCTCGCCGCCGACGCGCGCGCCAGCGGCTTCCTCGATCGGCCCGCCGTGCCCACGGCCGTGCAGCAATGGCTTGCCGCGAGCGCCCGGGAGACCGCTCTGGGGCAGACGATCGGCCCCTACCGTACGGTGGCGCTGCTGGGGCGGGGCGGCATGGGCGAGGTCTTCCTCGCCGAGCGCGCCGACGGCCAGTTCGATCAGAAGGTGGCGCTGAAGGTGTTGCGCCGCGGCATGGACTCGGACGAGATCCTCCGCCGCTTCCTGCGCGAGCGCCAGCTCCTGGCGCGCCTGGAGCATCCCCACATCGCCCGCCTGCTCGACGGCGGCCGCGCTCCCGACGGCCGGCCGTTCATCGTCATGGAGCGCGTCGAGGGCGAGCCGATCACACTGTGGTGCGAGTCTCACCGCTCCACCGTCGAGGAGCGGCTGCGCCTCGCCATCACCTGCTGCGAGGCCGTCGAGGTGGCGCACCGCAACCTGATCGTCCACCGCGATCTCAAGCCGTCGAACGTCCTGGTCAGCGCCGGCGGCGAGGTGAAGCTGCTCGACTTCGGCATCGCCAAGCTGCTGGGGGAAGACGGCGAGGAGACCCTGCTCACGCGCGCCGACGTGCACGTGCTGACTCCCGCCTACGCCGCGCCCGAGCAGATCCTGGGCGGCCCCGTCACCACGGCGACCGACGTCTACGCGCTCGGCGTGGTGCTCTACGAGTTGCTGACCGGCGCCCTGCCGCACGACCGGCGGGCGACGACCGGCGCGGAGCTGGCCGCCAAGGTATCGCGCGAGACCGTCGAGCGGCCGAGCGCCGCGGCGCGCAAGGCCGTGGAGGCGGAAACCGATGTGGAGGACCGCAGGCGCCGCAGACTCTCCCGGCGACTGCAAGGAGATCTCGACACCATCCTGCTCAAGGCGCTGCACCGCGACCCCGCGCGCCGCTACGCCTCGGCGGCGGCACTCGCGGACGACCTGCGCCGGCACCTGGAAGGCAAGCCGGTCTCGGCGCGGCCCGACACCTGGGGCTACCGCGCCGCCAAGCTCGCCGAGCGCCACCGCTGGGGCGTGGCCGCCGCGGCTCTGATCGCGCTGTCGCTCGTCGCCGGGCTCGCCGCGGCCTTGTGGCAGGCGCGCGTCGCGCGGGCCCAAGCGCAGCGGGCCGAAGAGGCCCAGCAATTCCTCACCAGCATCTTTCGGATCGCCGACCCGGATCAGTCCAAGGGCGCGCAGCTCACCGCCCGCGACCTTCTCGACAGCGGCGCCGCTCGGGTGGACGACGAGCTGGCGGATCAGCCGGAGCTGCACGCGGAGATGCTGAAGGTCCTGGGCAACGTCTACTTTCAGCTCGCCCTGTATCCGGAAGCCCTGAAGCTCTATGAAAAGGCGTTGGCGATCCGCCGGACGCTGAGCGACGAGCCGAGCTGGGAGCTCGCGGAGAGCTACCGGCGCGTGGGATTGACGCTCCACAAGACCGCCGAGTACGCGCAGGCGCGGCCGTTCCTCGAGCGCGCCCTGGCCATGCACGAGAGCCGCAGGGATGAGATTGCGATGGCCTCGACGTTGAACGATCTCGGGAACCTCTCGCGCGCCGAGGGCGACCTCGCAGGCGCGCAGCGCCTGCTGGAGCGCGCGGTGACCTTGCGCAGCCGCGGCGAGCCGCTCGACAGCCCGGAGCTCGCCAAGTACCTCAACAATCTAGCCCTCGCGCTGCAGCGGCAGCGAAAGTACCCTGAAGCCGCGCGCGTCTACGAACGCGCGCTCGCCATCCATCGCAAGAACGAGGGCGAGCTGTCGTCGCTTGTCGCCGGCACCGAAGACAACCTCGCGATGGTGCTGAACGAGACCGGCGACCTCGCAGGCGCCCGTGCCCACAACCAGACCGCCCTCGCCATCGCCGAACGGCTGTACGACCGGCCTCACCCGAACCTGGCGCTGTTCCTCAACACGGCCGGCTACCTGGCCGCGCAGCGGGACGCGCACGCGGAGGCGATCCGGTACTATGAGCGGGCGCTCGAGGTCTACGGGCAGACCCTCGGCCTGGATCATCCCGACGCCGCTTACACCCTGCAGAACCTGGGCAGGGAGCGCGCCCTCGCCGGTGATGCGAAGGCGGCGCTCGCGTTGCACCAGCGCGCGCTCCGCATCCGCGAGAAGGCGTACGGCCCCAACCATCTCAACGTGGCCACGAGCCTCCACGACATGGCCAACGCGTATCGCCTGCTGGGGGATTACGCCGCCGCCGAGGCCGCGCTGCGGCAGTCGGCCGCGGTCTTCCGCGACAAGGCGGGGCCGCAGGACGCGCGCACCGCCGGAGTCCTCTTCGATCTGGGCGAGATCCTGATCCTGCGCGGCCGCCGCAAGGAGGCCGCGGCCGCGCTCCAGGAGAGCTTGAGCATTCAGCGGGCGCGCCTCCCGGCAGGCGACCCGGAGATCGCCAAGATCGAAGCGGCGC
This sequence comes from Thermoanaerobaculia bacterium, assembly GCA_036558045.1. GTDB lineage: Bacteria > Acidobacteriota > Thermoanaerobaculia > Multivoradales > UBA5704 > DATARR01. The sequence goes on along the minus strand of DATBGJ010000477.1, from coordinate 7,828 downwards.
TGGCCAGGGCGCGCGGTGGCAAAGGGGTTGCAGCACCTTCGAAACCGTCATGAAAGCCGACCTGCCGCCCTACACCGTCCCCGACGCCACCGACATCGGGCACGTTCACCTCAAGGTGTCCGATCTCGAGCGGGCGCTCGATTTCTACTGCGGCGTCCTCGGCTTCCAGCTTACGTCACGCTACGGGCCGCAGGCGGCCTTCGTCTCGGCCGGCGGCTATCACCATCACATCGGGCTCAACACCTGGGAGAGCCGCGGCGGCTCACCGCCTCCACCAGGCCATACCGGCCTGTACCACGTCGCCATCCGCTACCCGACGCGCCAAGCGCTGGCCGTCGCGCTCGAGCGGCTGCTCCAGGCGGGAATCCCCCTGCAAGGCGCGGCGGACCACGGCGTCAGCGAGGCCATCTACCTCGCCGATCCGGACGGCAACGGCCTCGAGCTCTACTGGGACCGGCCGCGCGAGGAGTGGCCCCGCTCGGCGGACGGCTCGCCGGCCATGCGCACCGATCGCCTGGACCTCGAAGACCTGCTGCGCAACGCCGCCGGCTAAGGGTACATCTCCTTGATCTTCCCGATGTCCTTGGGCGACAGCTTCGTATTGGAGTTCGTCGCCCCGAGCCCGTCGGCGAACAACTTGCCGTCGAACGAATAGAGCATGATCGACTTCGGATCGAAATCCGTGGCGGAGACGCCCGTGGGCGAGTACTTGGCCAGCACGTTGTGGTTGATGTCGGCGGGCGACCAGAAGTTCGGCGGTCCCTGGAAGTACTTCAGCACCGCCTGCTCGTTCCACTTGCGGGTGAACTTCGGCGATTGATGCTCGTGGATGCAGCCGAGCGCGTGGCCGAACTCGTGCAGGACGACTCGCGAGTACTCCTGGTCGTTCGTGTCGTCGCGGAGCCAGCCGTAATTCATCGTCGGCTGGTGCACGGGAAAGAAGGCCTGGTTCAGCGCGTCGCGGCCGACCGCCGACCAGGAGCCGCTGTCTGCGAAGAAGGAGATGCGGATCTCGGCCGTTCCGGCGGAGACGAACTTGAAGCGGATCTTCGCGAATTGCTCCCACTGGTGAGCGACCTGCTCCACCTTCCGCCGCATCTTCAGGCTGCCGTCCAGGAACCGGCAGCGCAGCGTCTGTCCGGACGTCCACTTCTTCGAATTGATGAGGGCCATGCGGGCGATCTGGCCCATCTCGTCCGGGTTGAGCGTCCTGCCGGTGCTCGCCGCCATGGTCTCGCGCAGCGTGCGCCGGACGGCCCGCTCCGGATCCAGCTCGTCGGGGATGATGCGCTCGAAACAGATCCTGACCGGCTCGTCGGGGGCGGCCGGCGCCGGCGCGGTCTTCGTCGTCTTCTTCTTCGTGGCCATCTCCAATCTCCTTTCGCGGAGTCGCTTCCACAACAGGCGTCCGGACCCGTGGCGACGTTACAGGACGAAGGCTGCCAGAGGCCCGGCTACGGCACCCGCCCTTCGAGGATGGTGCACAGCTTCGCAGCGTCGAGGTTGCCGCCGGAGACGATGCAGACCAATTTGCGCGCCTCCGGAACGCCCTTCAAAGCGGCAGCCACCGGCGTGGCGCCCGCGCCCTCGGCGATGACGCGATGGCGTTCGGCGAGCAGGCGGACGGCGGCCGCTATTTCCTCGATGGAAGCGGCGCGGGCTCCGGCGAGCAGGCGGCTGACGAGCGGCCACATGTCGGGAAGCAGGCCCTTGCCGCCGATGCCGTCGACGAAGCTCGGCTTGTAGTCGATGGTCTGAGCGGAGCCGGCGGCGAACGACGCGGCGAGCGGCGCGGCGGTCGCCACCTCGCAGCCGTAGACGCGCGCCTCCGGGCGCAACGCGGCGAGCGCGGCGGCGATGCCGCAGGAGAGACCGCCGCCGCCGAAGGGAACGAGCACCGTGTCCACGTCGGGCAGGTCTTCGAGGATCTCCAGCGCGATCGTGCCGTTGCCGGCCATCACCGCGCGGTCCGCCACGGGATGAATGAAGAGCCCGCCGAGCCCGGGGAAGGTGTGCTCCTCGATCACCCGCCACCAGCGCTCCCACGGCACTTTCACGACTCGACCGCCGAGGCGCTCGATGGCCGCGAGCTTGGTGGCCGGCGCCTGCTCGGGCACGACCACTGTCGCCGGCACGCCCAGCTCGCGAGCGCTCCACGCCACGCCCTGCGCCATGTTGCCGGCGCTCGCCGTATAGACGCCGTCGCGCAGTTTTTCAGGTCCGGCCAGGCGCATGGCGTTGGCGGCGCCGCGCAGCTTGAAGGAGCCGATCGGCTGCAGGTTCTCCAGCTTGAGCCACACCTCGGCGCCGGCGCCGTCGGCGTTGAGGCGCACGAGCGGCGTGCGCAGGATGGTGCCGTCCAGGCGCTCGCGCGCGGCGCGGATGTCGTCGAGGCTGGGAGCGGTCAGGGTGCTCATCGCGCGAGAGCTCAGAGGCCAACGGAGAAGGTGACCGTCAGCACGTAATACACCTTCACGGGTTTGCCGGCGAGCGTGGCGGGCGAGAACACCCATTGCCGGACTGCCGCCATGGAGGATTCGGTCAGACCGTGGGACGCTCCCTGGAGAGCTTTCACGTTGCGCACGCACCCCATCTCGTCTATGAATGCCTCCAAGATCACCTTTCCCCTCGCCCCGGCCCGCCTCGCCTCGTCCGTGTAGACCGGTTTTATTTGCGTGATGACCTCGGGCCGGCGGACTTCACCCCCGACCCGGATCGGCTCCGTCGCATCCTCTCCCGGGAGAAGCAAGTCTTCCGGCAGTCGGGCGCGCGCCCCACAGAGCAGGACCCGGGCCTCCTTGAGAGCCGTGCCCTCGGGTCCCGCATCTTGCAGATACCGGCGCGCTGTCTCGACCACCTCGGCCCACCGCTGCTGCCTGGCCAGCACCTCCGCCAGGTTGTAACGCGCGACCGCGCCCCACGGGCCACCCAGATCCGCTCCCCGCCTGAAAGCCTCCTCCGCGTTGCTCAGCCCGCCGGCGCCCCCAAGCGCGACGTACGCCGTGCCGAGCTGGTTGTAGGCCCGCGCCTGCAGTCCGGGAGATTTCAAGAGAGGGATGGCCTGCTGCACCGCAGCCACAGCCTGATCCCAGTTCCTTTCCCCGGCGTAGACGTGCGCGAAGCCCAGGAGGCATTCGCCGCACGGTCCTCCCGCCAGGGCCGCCGCCTTTTCGAGATCCTCCCGGGCTTGTCCGAATTTTCCTTCCGCAATGAGCTGGTAGGCCCGCTTCAGAACGCTGTCGAAGGTCTCCTGCGGTGCCGGCGGGGGCGGCGCCTTCTCTTCCTGCGAGCGGATCGGGGCCGTCCCGCAGACCGCGAGGATCACGAAGGCGGAGAAGAGGAAGCGGGATCTCATCCGCGTCAGTCTATCGCTGGCCGCGTCGCCGAGAGCGCAGCGACCGCCACGTCGTGCACGGGCGTCTCGACGCCGGCCTCCCTGCCGAGCCGGGAGACCGCGCCGCTCAGATCGTCGATCTCGGTCCGTCCGCCGGACTCCAGGTCCAGCAGCAGGCTCGGCTTCATGGCGTCGGGCAGGGACTCGACGAAGCGGAGGATCTCCGCCTCCTCGTTGCCGGTCAGCGCCACGCCGCGGGCGCGCGCCACGGCGAGCACCTCGCGCAGCGCCCGCTCGATCAGCAGGCGTCCCATCGGCGCGTTGCGCACCGGGCCGATCGGCGCGCGGGAGAGGCCGCAGGCGGCGGCCATGGTGGCGATGAAGGCGAGCTTCCGCCACAGGTCGGCGGTGATGTCGGCCGAGGCGCGGGCGTCCACGCCGGCCTCGCGGAAGGTCGCGGCGATCCGCTCCGCGCGCTCGGAGAGACCGCCGGCCCGCTCGCCCACGACCACCCGCTGGAAGGCGCTGCGGCGCGCGACGATTCCGGGACCCACGCGGACGGCGCTGATCTCCGTCAGCCCGCCGAGCACCCGCTCGTCCGGCACGCCGGCGGCGACGAGCCGCTCGGCGGCGTCCACGCCGTTGAGCAGCGGCAGGACGATCGCGCCTCTCTCTGCCAGGATCTTCGCCGCCGGCGCGATCTCCGCCAGCGAGTAGCTCTTGACGGCGACGACCGCGAGCTCGGCCACGCCCAACTCCCGTGGATCGCCGCTCGCCTCGGCCTTGACCGTGAAGGTCCCCTCCGGCGTGCGCACCTCGAGGCCCCGCGCGCGCAACGCTGCGAGGTGCGCGCCGCGCGCCAGCATGGCGACCTCCTGTCCGGCGCGCGCGAGCAGGCCGCCGTAGTAGCCGCCGACGCCTCCGGCGCCCAGGATCGCGATCCTCATCGCCCCGGGACCTTATCAAAACAGAACGAGAGGCCCGAGGACATGTCGTCCGGCGATTCCAAGTTCGTGGTTTGCCGGAGGAAATGTCCGGAGCACGAAAATCGTGACGACCGTTCGCTTAGGGGGCGCAAATCTCAGCTTAAACACACCGGGTGTGGACGGCCCGCGGAGGAAGTGGAGGTAAAGGCGCGAAATCCTCTGATTAAAGAACCCGCGTTGCGTTTAGTCGCCATTGACCCCTGGAGAATCAACGACTTACGCTTCGCGTCCATGGATGCCGCGGCCTTTCGAGACAGGATCAAGGATTGGCGGATGCAGGCGGACATGAGCCAGGAGGCGCTCGACGTGGCTTGCGGATTTCATCCTGGAACGGTGGGGCGCATGGAGAGGGGGGATCTCAAGCTGACAGACGAGAGGCTCGTCGCCATCATCCTCTGCACGGAACGGGATCTCCTGTGGACGCTGGCGGAAGGTTTCGGCGCTCTTTTCAAGCGGCTGCGGCCCCTCGAGACGTCCCTGCGGCAGCGGCTCGGGAAGGGACCTCCTCCACGGTCCCTGGACGAAGACGAGGAGCTCGAGAAAGCTCTCACCTCCATGCTCGCCGGGGCGAAAGTCGTGCTGAGAAAACAGGCGCGGGCCGCCGACCGGAGGGCCTTGATGATCGACTTTCTCCTGGAGGCCGCCGCCAGAGACGCGCAAAGCGTCCAGTCGGGACGGCAGCGGGTGCGCGGCCCGCGCAGATAGAAGGCCTCCGCGCCGTTCTTGTAGTACTTGACGACTCCGCCCTCGACGCCGGAGCCTCGTCGGAGCGCTCGAGAGCGACTCAGGCACTCCGACGGAATGGCTCTCGCAACTTACGGGCTGTATTGTTAATGTCCAATGCCTCTGCGGTCCTGAGATGGCCGCTCAGCGCTTTATCCAAAGGCAACGGCGCTGGGCTGCCTTCGAGCGCTGCCTACGCGAGGAAACCAATCATGGAACAACAGAGGACCACAGCGCCTTTCCCCACCGTCGGTGACGGCAGCGGGTTCGCCGACACGGACCGGATTTTCAAGGAAGAGCTTCAGCTCGCTCTGCGCAACCGGGGAATGCTCCTGGAAGGGTTGCGCTATCCGGTCACCCCGACCGGCATGCACTACCTCCTGGTCCACTACGACATCCCGGAGGTGAACGCCGCTGAGTGGCGCCTGAACGTCGGGGGCCTGGTCTCCAGGCCGATGAGCCTGTCGCTGGAGGAGATCCGAAAGCGGCCGGCCCGCACCCTCGCGGTGACCATGGAGTGCGCGGGCAACGGACGCGCGCTCTTCGCCCCTCGGCGCATCAGCCAGCCATGGCACTTCGAGGCGATCGGGACCGCGGAATGGACCGGCACGCCGCTCCGGGGGATCCTGGAAGAAGCCGGCGTGAGCCACGATGCCGCCGACGTCGTCTTCACGGGCCTCGACCGGGGCGTGGAAGGAGGGGAGGTGCAGCAGTACCAGCGCAGCTTGACCGTGAGCGAGGCGCTGCGGGACGAGGTGCTGCTGGCCTACGAGATGAACGGCGAGCCGCTGCAACCTCAACACGGCTATCCCCTGCGCCTGCTGGTGCCCGGCTGGTATGGCATGACGAGCGTGAAGTGGCTGCAGGAGATCGAGGCTCTCGCGGAGCCCTTCCAGGGATACCAGATGGCAAGGGTCTACCGCTACTCGCGGACGCCGGAGGAGCCCGGAGAAGCGGTGACCTTGATCCGGGTGCGCGCGTTGATGGTCCCGCCGGGGATTCCCGATTTTCTGACCCGGACGCGGCTCCTCCAGGCCGGCGCCGTCACCCTGACGGGCAAAGCCTGGGCCGGGCGGCTCGGCGTCTCGCGCGTGGAAGTGAGCGTGGACGACGGCTCGACCTGGTCCGACGCCCGCCTGGACGAACCGGTCTCGCCTCATGCCTGGCAGACCTGGACCTTTCCCTGGAACGCGACGCCCGGCGAGCACACGCTCTGCGTGCGCGCGACCGACTCCGCGGGCAACGTGCAGCCGCTGGAACAGGAGTGGAACTTCGGAGGTTATGGCAACAACAGCATCCAGCGCGTAACCGTCATCGTGGAGTAAGGACTATCCCGGAGCGCTCTTCGCCGGCGCAGCTGGAGCCTCCAGGGGCTTGAGCTTCGTACCATGCCAGGGGCAATAGGTCCAGGCGCCATTGAGCAGCTCCCCGTCGTCGGGACAGACCTTTGGCGGTAACAGCGAGCCCAAGGGAAGCCGCCAGTGGAAGCGCCTCTCGCCGAGCTGCACGTCGAAGTCATTGTCGCTCACCGCATCGGCGATCTCGACGCCGGCGCTGTCACGGGCGGGGAAGAGAAAAAAGCGGAGGTTTTCACCAAAGGGTCCCATGCCGCCGCTCAGGATGGGGCGCATCATTTGGACGAAGTTGTTTACATCTTCAGAAACCTTGTCGCTGGGAAGCGGCTCATAGGAGCGTCCCCTCGCGTCGAGGACTTTCAAGCCGGTGCGCAGGGTCTCTTCCGACTTGTAGGTGATGTCGCCCACCGGGCCGACATTCCCTTCAGCAACCACGAGGAACAGATAAGGCCGCAGCACCGAGAGCAGCTTGTCGATGGCTTCGTTCGACAGCGCGCCGTTCTGCTTCAGGCTGATCTGCCAGAACTGCAGCGGAATCCACCAGATGATCGACATCTTTTCGGGGCTCAGGTTCTGCTGTTGCGTCTCGCGGATCAGATCGCCGAGATTGACTTTCCTCTCTTGCGCCCAACCGGTGCCAGGGAGGCATACGCACAAGACGAGGAGGAGAATGACGGCTTTCTTCATCGCGGGCTCCAAGGAAAAGTCCCGATACCTTATGCCAGTCTCCGATCACCGTCAACGCTGTCGCGAGGTGTGCGGGAAACCGCCCTTGCCACCCGCGTGGCCACAGGCGCCGCAGCGTCAGCGTCGAGGACCGCCTTTTTCAGGCACCTTTCCCAGACGTAACGTCGGTCCTCGGCCCGCGTAGTAGCATGAAACAGGAGGGTTTCCTCATGCTCGATCTGTCGGTTGCGGCGGCGTTGTTCCTGCTTTTGGCGGAGTCCCCGGTTGACCCGTCTGACGCCGCCTTCGTGAAGTGGGCGCAGGATCGCGTTGTTCCTATGGACTCGGCGGGGCAGGCCTTTCGGATACTCGACAGTGAGGTCGCCGAGGCACGATTGATCGGCGTCGGCGAGAGCGTTCACGAAACCCAGACGTTCCTCACCTTTCGATTCCAATTGCTGCAGGACCTGGTGCGACGGCATCGAGTGACCGCCCTGGTGCTCGAATCGGGGCTTCCCGAAGCGATGGCGCTCGACGACTACGTGCGCGGACGGACGGCAACGGTGGACTTCGACGCCGCGCTGCCCGGCGGTTTCGGCGCTCTCGAAGAGATCCGGCGCACCATGGAGTGGCTCCGTGAATGGAACCTCGGTCTGGGCCGGGAACACCCGGTCGGCGTGTACGGCGCCGATGTCCCGGCACGCTCGGGAAGCATGGTCCCGGCTCTGGACCGGCTGCTGGAGCTCACCGGCTCTCCCAGGAAC
>DATBGJ010000476.1:0-4266 GCA_036558045.1 Thermoanaerobaculia bacterium | reverse complement strand
GGGTAAAATAGACCCCGCCGTTCCGGTCTCAGCTTCTCGTTTGGAGGTGCCCATGCGCCACACCCCCGCCTTCCGCGCCGTCGCCCTGGCGACTTTGCTCCTCGTCCTCGCCTCCTGCGTCTCGACCCAGGTGCCGCCGATCTCCAGCCAGGGAGGGGCCTTCAAGCCGTCGCGGGACGAGCAGGCTCTCTGGGAGCAGTCTCGCGAGGAGGAGAAGAAGCTCCTCGAGAAGGTCGATCTCTACGAGGATCCGCTGCTCGATTCCTACCTCGAGCAGGTCGTCTCGCGCCTCAACCCGCCGGGCATGGCGGCCAACCCGGCCATCCGCTACAAGGTGCGGGTGGTCGAGGACCCCACGCTCAACGCCTTCGCCTATCCGCACGGCTCGCTCTACGTGCACACCGGACTGCTCGCGCGCATGGAGAACGAGGACGAGCTGGCCACCGTGCTCGGCCACGAGATGACCCACGTCGAGAACCGCCACATGCTGCGCTACCAGCGCAGCATGCTCAACAAGCAGATCGGCCTGTCGATCGCCGCCGTGGCCGCGGCGGTGGTCCTCGCCGACGCCGAAGGGGATGCCCTGGGCAAGGGCGATTGGGGCAAGGCGGCGACGATCGACGTGCTGGGCAACCTGATCGTCGGGCTGGGGCTCCAGCTCGCCTTTCTGGCGTCGGTCAACGGCTATGGGCGCGGGCTTGAGGCCGAGGCCGACCAGGGCGGCTTCGGCAAGATGGCCGCCGCCGGCTACGACCTGCAGCAGGCGCCCAAGGTCTACCAGGCCTTGCTCGACGACCGCGGCGAGCCGAAGAAGGTCGAGGCGTTCTTCTTCGGCAGCCATCCCCGGCTGAGCGAGCGGATGGAGAGCACCAAGGCCTACGTGGCCAGGCACCCTACGGCGCCCGTCGACGAGATCGTCCGCAAGGAACGGGAAGACGCCTTCACCCGCCGCATCCGGCCGGTGGTGCGCGACGACGCCCGCCTCAACATCGAGCTGGGCCGGCTGACGCGCGCCGCCAGCCAGCTCGACAAGGTGCGGGGCTGGATGCCGGACGATCCGGAGACCCACCTCCTCACCGGCCGGCTCCGCCTGGCCCAGGCCGCCGCGGCGAAGGAGCCGGCGGATCAGCGCCGGCTCCGCGGCGAAGCCGAGGACTCCTTCCGCAAGTCGATCGAGCTCGACGCGGACCGCCCGGCGCCGCACCGCGAGCTGGGGCTGCTGCTCTACGAGCGCCGGGCGTTCCGCGAGGCCTGCACACAGTTCCGGCGCTACGTCAAGCTGGCGCCGGAGGCCGACGACGCGAGCCGCATCCGCGACTACGTGCTGGAGATGGAGCGGGACGGCCACTGCCGCTAGTCGACGGGCCTGCTACACTGGAGCGGACGGCAGGGAGGTGAACCATGAAGCCGAACCGAATCTCCACCTGGACGCTCCTGACCCTGGCCCTCCTGGCCACCTCGGCCCCCCTCTGCCTCGCCGGACCCTCCATCTCAGGCGACTATCTGGAGGCGCGCACCTCCGACGTCTACACCGGCCCCTGCTTCGCCAACGCGGAGGTCAACCTCGCCGGCAAGGAGGCGGTCTTCGCCTGGCGCGTGCGCCAGGGCGCCTGGCGGGGAGTGCCGGTCGAGGGCCTCTCCGTCGTCGCCGTGGTGCGCGCTGCCGCGACGCTCGGCGAGCCGGCGAAGGGTCCGCTGGAGGCGCGTTCCGTCCTCCTGGTGGACGAGCGGGCCGATGCCGCGCAGAAAGATGCGCTGGTGGGTTTCGCACGCGAGATGGGCGGCGATCTCCTGGCCGACGTGGTGGCCGTCGAGAGCGCGCCGATCCAGCTCTCCGTCGAGAGCGAGACCGCGACCGCCCACAGCCATGCCCATTTGTCCACGCTCTCCGGCGCCGCCAGCCTCCAAGCCGGCGATCAGGTGGAGCTGAAGACCCGCGGCCTGAACCACGGCGATCATCTGTGCGGCAATGAGGAGGTCTACTATCCGCCGCTCACCGCGACCTCCGAAGTCGTGCCGGCCGTGACGTTGGCCCACGCCTTTCACGGCAACGAGCTTGGCAAGACCTGGAGCAGCCCCGGCAAGCGCAGCGCCTTCGTGGGCCGCTTCGAGCGCTGATCCCGTTCGCCCTGGATCTCGATCCGGATAAATGGGCGGTTTCAACGATCGCTGGCTTTCGCCTGAGCCGTTGAAGTACTCATTCCACCAGTTACGCCGGATGGGCTGAGAGCTTGACTCCCAAGGCCCGGGCCACTTTCAAGACCGTGTCGAAACGCGGCTTCGCTCCGGGGGCGAGCGCTTTGTACAGGCTCTCTCTCCCGAGGCCGGCATCTTTGGCAACTTGAGCCATACCTTTCGCGCGTGCAATGTCTCCGAGCGCGAGGAGCAGAAGATCCGGATCGCCAGTTTCGAGGACTGCGGTCATGTACTCAGCGACGGCAGCGTCATCGGTCAGGTACCGCGCTGCATCGAAGGGAAGCAGTTTCACTTGCGCTTTGGACTTACTCATGGTTCGATCTCCAGTTGCTTCAGGATTCGTTGCGCTCGCTTGATGTCTCGTGCCTGAGTCGATTTGTCACCGCCAGCAAGCATGATGATGAGGAGGATTCCCCGCCGCGCGAAGTACAGACGGTAACCAGGGCCATAGTCGACTCGCATTTCCGATACGTCTCCGCCGACGGGTTTCCAGTCGCCGAGACTGCCGGCCTCGACATGACGCAGCCTGGCAGCAATTCGAACCTGAGCGCGAACGTCCTTCAGCGCGTCGAGCCAGTCTTGGAACTCCTGGGTCTGGCGGACGGTGAACATGACGGAAGTGTATCTACACGGATACAACTGGTCAAGTGGCAGCTCGAACCGACCGTGGGACCGGCTGACGAGGACGGTGATAAAAAGAGCCCTCCAGACGGTCACCAACTGGAGGAGTCAATGTCCCAAGCCCGTTCTCGCCTTGCTCTCATCGCCGCGCTCGTCCTGCTGTCGTGCCTTCCTCTCGCCGCCCAGACGCCGGCGGTCACCTTGGAAGGCCTGCTCTCCGCGCCGTTCCCGTCCGAGTTGCTGGCCTCTCCGACCGGCGGCAAGCTGGCCTGGGTGCAGAACGCCAAGGGAATCCGCAATGTGTGGGTGGCCGAGCCTCCGGAGTATCGCGGCCGACAGGTCACCCGCTACACGGCGGATGACGGCCAGGCCATCTTCGGTCTCGAGTGGATGCCGGACGCCAAAGGGCTGGTCTACGTCCGCGGCGGGGGGGCCAACCGGCAGGGAGACATCCCGAATCCGACCAGCGATCCGGCCGGCGCCGAGCAGGCTGTCTGGCGGGTCTCGCTCGACGGCGGCGAGCCGGTGCGCGTCGGCGCCGGGACGGGCGCCATCGTTTCGCCGCGCGGCGACGGCGTCGCTTTCGTCTCAAAGGGAGACGTCTACTGGGCGCCGTTCGCGGAGAAGGCGGAGCCCGTGGCGTGGATCAAGGACCGCGGCGGGGCCGGCGAGCTGCACTTCTCGCCCGACGGCTCGAAGCTGGCCTTCGTGAGCCGCCGGGGAGATCACAGCTTCATCGGCGTCTATGACGTGGCGGCGAAGACGCTCCGCTGGATCGCGCCGAGCGTGGACAGCGACAGCGATCCCGCCTGGTCGCCGGACGGCTCCCGGCTGGCGTTCCTGCGCGTGCCCGCGTCCTCGAAGACCCCCATCTTCCGTCCAAACACGAGCGCGCAGCCCTGGTCGATCCTGGTGGCGGACGTCGCCTCGGGCGAGGCCAAGACGGTCTGGCGCGCCGAGCCCGGAACCGGGAGTGTCTTCCAGGGGATGGTGGCGGCGAACGAGATCCTCTGGGCGGCGGAGGATCGGCTCGTCTTTCCCTGGGAGCGGGAGGGTTGGATCCATCTCTATTCCGTTCCGGCCGCGGGCGGCAAGGCCACGCTGCTCACGCCCGGCGAGTTCGAGGTCGAGTTCGTCAATCTCACGCCGGATCGCCGGCAGGTGATCTACAACTCCAACCAGGACGACATCGACCGCCGCCACGTCTGGCGGGTGGACGTGACCGGTGGCAAGCCGGTGGCGCTGACCCGAGGAGAAGGCATCGAATGGGAGCCGGTGATGACGAGCGACGGCAAGGCCCTGGCCTACTTCCGCTCGGGAGCCAGGCGGCCGGCCGAGGCGGTGATCGAGACGAGCGGCGGGAAGGCGCGCGAGCTGGCGCCGGGGACGGTACCGGCCGAGTTTCCCGAGCGCGCGCTCGTCGAGCCGCAGCAGGTGATCTTCAGCGCC
>DATBGJ010000475.1:0-1780 GCA_036558045.1 Thermoanaerobaculia bacterium | reverse complement strand
CCTGGCGTGGTCGTGCGCCGTCCGCCGGGCGCTGGATGAAGATGGGGCCGTGATCCCGGCACCAGGCGTCGTTGGTGGGGAAATGGTGGAAGAAGACGTTTCCGGAGTCGGCTCCCTCATCGGCGAGCAGGCGGCGGACATCGGTCTCCATGTCGGGGCCGGCCACGTTGAGGTGCACCTCCTCGTGGTCGGCGAGATACCGGACCATCGAGGCGAAGATGCCCGGCACCGGGCCGAACTTGCCGGGCCACGACGCCTCCTTGTGCGGCCAGCTCAGCCAGGTGCCGCGGTGGGGTTCCCACTCCGCCGGCATCCGGTAGCCGGCGGCCGCCGGCGTGGGCGCGCCGGACCTAATCGAGGTATCGCCTGGTGATATCCTGGTAGGCATCGATGCGGCGGTCGCGGAGAAATGGCCAATGCGTACGGCTGGAGTCAACCTTGCGGAGATCCACCGCCGTCACGAGCACCTCCTCGCCAGTGCCTCCCTTCACGAGTATGCGGCCGCCCGGATCGGAGACGAAGCTGCCGCCCCAGAACTCGATCCCGCCTTTGGGATCGCCCTCGTGCCCGACCCGGTTCACGGCGCACACGTATACGCCGTTGGCGATGCCGTGGCTGCGCTGGATCGTCTCCCAGGCCGCCTGCTGCTGCGCGCCATGCTCGGCCTTCTCCGCCGGGAGCCAGCCGATGGCCGTGGGGTAGAAGAGAATCCGGGCGCCGGTCATCGCAGTGAGACGCGCCGCCTCAGGATACCACTGGTCCCAGCAGACCAGGACGCCGATTCGGCCGAAGCGCGTGTCCCAGCTTCGGAAGCCGAGGTCGCCGGGGGTGAAATAGAATTTCTCGTAGTACTGAGGGTCGTCCGGGATGTGCATCTTCCGGTACTTGCCCAGATACGATCCGTCGGCATCGAGGACGGCGGCGGTGTTATGGTACAGCCCCTCCGCCCGCTTTTCGAAGAGAGAGGCCACGATGACGACGCCGAGCTCTCCGGCCAAGCGCCCGAGCTGTTCGGTGGACGGTCCGGGAATCGCCTCGGCCAGCTCGAAGTTGACGTGGTCCTCGACCTGGCAGAAATATTGGCTGCGGAACAGCTCCTGAAGGCAGATGATCTGGGCTCCGCGCCCGGCGGCTTCGCGGACACCGGCCACGGCCTTGCGCATGTTCTCCTCGGGCTCGAGGGTGCAGCGCATTTGCACCAGACCGAGGGTGACGCTCTGAGGGTCGCGGTTGTCCACCATGGGACACAATCTACTACGGCGGGGGTGATTCGGCTCACGGCGTGACGGTCGTCACCGGACGCCACCTCTCCTGTTGCCCATTATTCCTCAATACCCGCGGCCGAACGACGAGACGACTCGCGAAAGGACTCTGAAGCCATGCGCGTAGCTGCTCAGAAGGTGGCGATGGTGCTGATGCTGTTCCTGGTGGCATGTGGAGGCGAACGGCGAGCGGACTCGGGAGCGGTGAGCGACAGTGCCGCTGCCCCGGCGGCTCAGACGCCTGGGCCGGCCGCGGACACCGCGACCCAGGCGGACACGACCTCCGCCGCGGCCCCGCCGGCCGCAGAGAAACCCGCCGCAACTCCGGCGCCCAAGCCGGCACCGAAGCCCGCGCCACAGGCTTCCGCGCCGAGCGCGAAGAGCACCCCGCCCGCGGAAAGCGCACCGCCCGCACAGAAGCCCGCGGCCGAGGCCGACCAGAGCGCTCCCCTCCGGGACGCCTACCACCAGGCGCCCAAGGACACCGTGTCGCAGACCGTGTACGACGGTTGGAAGCA
>DATBGJ010000474.1:0-5504 GCA_036558045.1 Thermoanaerobaculia bacterium | reverse complement strand
CGGCGACGTTCTTGGCGGCTCTCGCAACGACGGCCGTTACGGCCAGACCGGCGACGTGCGGGGCACGGTCACCAGCGTGAACACCCGCGATCAGACCATCGTCGTGGACCAGGAAGGCACCGGGTATTACCTGCGCAACGGCGGCTCGGACGAGGTCGTCCTGCATTACGACAGCGGCACCCGCGTCGATTTCGAGGGCCGCACCTATCGGCCCGAGGACCTGGAGCGCGGCGACCGCATCGCCGCCAACGTTGACGAATCGTCGGGCTCCCGCCTCTACGCGCGGGACATCCAGGTGCTCTATGACGTGAGCGGCGGCACCGGCAGCACCGGCGGCTATGATTCCGGCGGTTACAACGACACTCTCGGCAACGACCTGCGCGGCGTCGTCCGCTACGTCGACACCCGCAGCCGCACCCTGGAGATCGAGCCGTCGTCGCGGTACGACTCCCGCTATCCGACGGACCGCTCCGGCGTGGTCGTCGTGTACTACGACGCGCAGACCGGCGTCGACTATCAGGGCCGACGCTACGCGCCCCAGAACCTCGAGCGCGGCGACGAGGTCCAGGTCGACGTCCGCGACTCCGGCGGGAGGCTGCTGGCCGAGCAGATCACGGTGGTGGCCGAGAATCAGCCGGTCACGCGCTGACGGCTAAAGCGCAGCGAGATCGGTAACCTCGATCTCGGCCGCAAGACGACTGAAGTCTCCGGCGTTGGCTGTCACCAACCTCGTCACTCCATGGGTGAGGGCAGTCGCCACCAAGTTGGCATCGTGAATCTGCTTGCCCAGGACGCGGTAGGTTGCAACCAGCGCCTGCAGCCGTTTCCAGGTAGCCTCGGTTTCCAGGAGGAGCCGCACCCGTCCGTGGAGGGCTGCGACATTGGCGAGAGCATCGTCGATGTCCAGACCAAGCCCATTGACCTCGACGGGCCGGGTGGCGACGACAATGTACTCGCGCAGTATCTGGTTGCTCGTTGTCAAGACCAATCCTCGATTCGGCCAGTCGTTGAGAACAACCAGAGCCGCTTGGTGAAGGGGGCGATGCGGAGCCGTTGCGGATAGCAGGACGTTGGTGTCGAGGACGACGGCCTTATCGTCCATCGTCGCCATAGATTTCTTCACGGCGCCAAGTCGTCGCCGGCGACGCCTTTGAGAGCTTCAGGTGGAGAGGTGGAAGAGGCGGAGCCGGAGGCTCATCCCGGGCGACCATAGAGAGAAGATAGCGGAGCTCGCCTTCCAAGGACCGCTCGTGTCGGGCTGCTCGCCGTTTGAGCGCCGCAATGACCTCAGGTGGGACGTCTCTGATCTGAATGGCTGGCATGTCAATACGCTAGCACAAGCAAAATGCTGGCACAAACCTTACGCTGACGGAGGTGGAGCGGCGTTAGCGTTTCCGTTCCCGACGAGGCCGGGCGGGCGCGGCGGCGCGCAGAGCCGCATAGAGGGCATCGAACAGCTCGGCGCCGCGCTCGATCCGGTCGCGGTCGCGGGCGTGGCGGGCGGCGAGGCCGCTCAGCAGGCGGCCGATTCCCGCCGTCTCGGGGTGGCCATGACGGGACTCCTTGAAGTCGATGTCCGCCACGATCTCTCCGATCGTCCGCAGAGCGGCGTCCTTCAACCCCAGCCGGTCGAGCAGGACCTGGAAGGTGCAGCGCTCGCCTTCATGGGTCAGGTCGCCGCCGGCCACGTCGAAGGTGATCTCGCCTGCCCGGCGACGACGTCTCTCTGATGCGGCGGTGAAGCGAAATCGCGCCTTTGGATCGACGAAGCGGCGGACGAGCCAGGCGGTGGCGATGCGGTCTACGTAGACGTCCGGGCGGGTGATCCAGGTCATGCCGCGCAGCTCCGCGGCCGCCGCCTGCGCCGGGCGCCCGCCGGCCACCCGTCCCGTCCCGCTCTCCAATTGGTTGAGGAGCTCCTCGGCCTGCTCGCGCTCCGGAGCATCGAACCAGTCGACCGCCGCGATCTCCGCCAGCCGCTGCCGGAGCTGTGCCGGCCGTCCTCCCGTGCCGTGGTTGCGCGTCGCCAGCTCCTGGCGGATCTCGGCGGCGAGGGCCTGGTAGTCGGCCGCGCGGGCTTCGGCGAAGCGTTGCCGGAGGTCGTCGTCGGTCACGCCGGCGATCCAGTCGGCGGCCGCGATGTAAGCCGTGCCGCCGCTCGCGGTGGCCTCCTCGGCGATCCACTGCAGGTCCTCCAGACAGGAGTCGCGGCGCGGCAGCACGTACACCGCGTTCTTGAGCGCCAGGGCGCCGATGCGCGCCAGGCGGTTGGCGATCTTGGCGCGCAGATAGGGAGGATCGGGCGGCAACTGGTGGATGAGCACGTACCAGCCGGCCATGGCACAAGCCTATCACGCGAGTCACAGTTGCGAGGTCATCTCTATCACAGTTGACAGAATGATCTGACAGTTGCTAGCGTGGCAGCCATGAACGCCGGGACCGACGATCCGGGCACGCTGCTCCTGACGGGCGGCGCGATCGCGGCGCTGCTCGATCTGCCGTCGTGCATCGCCGCGGTGGAGGACGTCCTGCGCCGGCACGCCGCCGGTGAGACGGTGCCGCCGCGGGTGCTCGGCCTGCCGTCTATAGGCGGTGGGCTCCACGTCAAGGGCGCCGGTCTGCTGGGCTCCGAGCCGCGCCTCGCGGTGAAGGTCAACGCCAACTTCCCGGCCAATCCGGAGCGCTTCGGGCTGCCGGCGATCCAGGGCGTGCTCGTGCTCTTCGACGGCGTCTGCGGCCGCCCGCTCGCGGTGCTCGACTCGATGATGGTCACCGCCCTGCGCACGGCCGCAGCGAGCGCTCTGGCGGCACGCCATCTCGCGCGTCCCGACTCCACGACCCTTACCGTCTGTGGCTGCGGGCGGCAGGGAGCGATGCACGCGCGCGCCCTCTGCGGCGTCTTGCCGATCGCGCGGGTGCTGCTCTGGGACCTCGACCCGCGCCGCGCCGAGCGGCTGGCGGCGGAGCTCGCGCCGGATCTCGCCGATGTCGAGATGCGACCGGCTCCGGATCTACCAGCGGCGCTCGCGCGCACCGACGTCTGCGCCACCTGCACGCCCGCGCGCGGCTTCTTCATCCGCGACGAGGACGTGCGGTCGGGAACGTTCATCGCCGCCACCGGTGCGGACGACCGCGGCAAGCAGGAGCTGGATCCCCGGCTCGTCACCCGCGCCACGCTGGTGGTCGACGCGCTGGCGCAGTGCGCTGAGCTGGGAGAGCTTCAGCATGCGCTCGCCGCGGGACTGATGACGGCCGAGCAAGTCCACGCAGAGCTGGCCGAGATCGTTTCCGGTACCCGGCCAGGGCGCTCGACGCCTGAGGAGATCACGATCTTCGATTCCACCGGCACCGCCCTCCAGGATCTCGCGGCAGCGATCGTCGTCGAGAAGCGGGCGCGGATGGCGGGCGCCGGCCGGGTGGTCCATCTCGGTGCTTGAGCCTCTTCCATCCACTGCTGAGACGGCGGCACTGCCGGTCGTCCCCTTTCGCGAGGCGCTCCGTGATTGGGCTCGCGTGGGCTGCATCAACTTCGGCGGTCCCGCCGGTCAGATCGCGCTCATGCACCGCGACCTGGTGGAGCGGCGGCAATGGATCTCCGAGGAGCGGTTTCTCCATGCCCTCAATTTCTGCATGTTGCTGCCGGGGCCGGAGGCGCAGCAGCTCGCCATCTACATCGGCTGGCTGCTGCACGGCGTCGCGGGTGGGATCGCGGCCGGCGCGCTCTTCGTCCTGCCGTCGGTCTTCGTGCTCCTCGGGCTGTCGTGGATCTACGCGGCGCACGGCTCGCTGCCGGTGATCGCGGCCGCGCTGTGGGGCCTGAAGCCTGTGGTGGTGGCGATCGTGCTGGAGGCGGTGCCGCGCATCGGCCGCCGGGCACTGCACGGCGTAGCCCATCTGGTGATTGCCGCCGCGGCGTTCCTGGCCGTACGGCTCTTCGGCGTGCCCTTTCCGCTCGTCGTGCTCGCCGCCGGCGGGCTCGGGCTCCTGCTCGGCGACCGCCGGACGGACGCCGCGGAGGAGGCGCGCGCGCCGGAGCCCACCCGTCCGCCGCCGCGCCCCGCCCGCGTCCTCGCCTGGGGGATCGGCCTCTGGGCCCTGCCGCTCGTCCTCCTCGCGGCGACGCTCGGCCTGCGCGGGCTCCACGCCCAGGTCTACCTCTTCTTCACCCGGGCCGCCTTCGTCACCTTCGGCGGCGCCTACGCCGTCCTCGCCTACGTCACCCAGGCCGCGGTACAGAAATTCGGCTGGCTGGCGGCGCACCAGGCGATCGACGGGCTCGCCCTGGCCGAGACGACCCCCGGCCCGCTCATCATGGTGCTGCAGTTCGTCGGTTTCATGGCGGGCTGGAACCACGCGGCCGGTCTGCCGCCGGCGCTGAGCGCGGTGACGGCCGCCCTGCTTACCACCTGGGCGACCTTCCTGCCAGGCTTCGTCTTCATCTTCCTCGGCGCGCCGCACGTGGAGAGGCTGCGCCACGACCGCCGCTGGACCGCGGCGCTCGGCGGCATCACCGCGGCGGTCGTGGGGGTGATCCTCAATCTCGCCGTCGTCTTCGGCGCCGCTGTCTTCGTGCCACGAGGAGAGATCGACCTCGCAGCCGTAGCGTTGGCGGCCGTCGCGCTGCTGCTCCTCCTGCGCTGGCGCGTCGACGCGCAGTGGGTGGTGCTCGGAGGCGCGGTGTGCGGTCTCCTGCGCCTGCTGGTGCGCGGCTAGCCCGGCCGGCGCTTCCGCACCGGCCTATCGAGACGTCGCCCAGAGGGCGATCGCTCCAGAGGAGCAACGTTTCGGTAGGCCGGTGCGGAAGCGCCGGCCAAGGGAGGCCCGGACTTCGATTCAAGCTCCCCGCGTCATCAGATCCGCCACCGCACGGTTGAAGCGCACCGGGTCCGGCAACTCGCCGCCTTCGGCGATCAGGCCGTAGCCGAAGAGGAGGTTGGCGTAGTCGTCGAGGAGGGGATCCGACGGATCCTTCTCGAAGCGTGCGCTCATCTTGGCCAGGATCTCGTGGTTGGGGTTGAGCTCCATGATGCGGCGCTGCTTGGGACCGCCGCCCTTGCCCTTCTGCAGCAGCTTCTCGAGCTGCGGGCTGTAGTCGTGCTCGGCGCCCACCAGGCAGACGGGAGAGCTCGTCAGGCGGTTGGTGAGGCGCACCTGCTTGACGTGCTCGTCGAGCTTCTTCTGCATGGCTTCGAGGAGCGGCTTCATCTGCTCCTCCCTGGCCTTGAGATCCTCCTCGGTCTGCTTCTTCTCCTCCTCGCTGCCGAGCGACACCGTACCCTTGCCGGCCGACTTCAGCTTCTTTCCGCCGTATTCGTGGAGCGTCTGGGTGAGCAGCTCGTCGACGGTGTCCACGAGGTAGAGCACCTCGTAACCCTTCTCCTTGAAAGCCTCGAGATGCGGCGAGTTCTCCACCTGCGAGCGCGACTCGCCCGTCAAGTAGTAGATCTCGTTCTGGCCCTCTTTCATCCGTGAGACGTAGTCCTTGAGAGTGGTGAATTTCTCGG
>DATBGJ010000473.1:0-1562 GCA_036558045.1 Thermoanaerobaculia bacterium | reverse complement strand
GAGGCGTCGACGACGTCGTCGTCGACCAGGCCGAGGGTGCCGATCCCGGCCGCGGCGAGATAGAGCGCAGTTGGCGCGCCGAGCCCACCCGCTCCCACCAGAAGCACCTTCGCGTTCAGCATCTTCAGCTGGCCGTCGACGCCGACCTCGGGCAGAAGCGTGTGGCGCGAGTAGCGGTCGCGTTGCTCCGGCGTCATGCCGGTGGCGGCGACCACCGGCAGGCCCTGCTCCTGCCAGGCGAGGATCCCGCCCGCCATCGAGGCGACGTCCTCGTAGCCGAGCGCCTGCATCTGCTCGGCCGCCTTGTAGGAGCGGTTGCCGCTGCGGCAGTAGAGGATCGCGCGGGCGCTCTTGTCGGGCGCCGCGGCGGCGATCTCGTCGCCGAGCAGCCCCGGTGGCACCAGCTTGCCCCCCTCGAGGTGGGCCTCCTGGTACTCGTGCGGCTCGCGCGTGTCGATCAGGACGACGTCGCCGCCCTCGATCTCCTGCGCCGCCTCGAACGGCTCGATCTCCTCGATCTGCTGCTTGGTCTGCGCCTCAGTGGCCATCAGTCTCCTAGGAAGTCAATTAAATACCTGAATTCCGATCCGGCTTTACTTCAAAAAGTATAGCGACCCTCACCCAGCTCGGATGAGCGGCGTCTAGGCGGCCTCGGCGGCGATGCGGCTGGTCTCCTCCGGCTCGAGGTAAGGGGTGAGCAGGTAGTGGACCAGCTCCGCGGTCGTCTCTGCCAGCTGCTCGGTGCGCCCCGCGTCGACATACCGGGCGACCAGGGATAGGGCGCCGCCCATCAGCAGCTGCTCGAAGTCCGGTGGGAGCGCTGCGCCGCGTGGCCGGCCGGCGCGCAGGGCCCCGGCCAGGCGCACGATGCATGCCTGCCGGCGCCGGCGGGCAGCCAGGCCGGCCTGCAGCGCCTCGACGGCCACCAGGTGCGCAATCAGCGGGTTGGCCGCGAGCAGGCGGAGTGCCTGCGATACCCCGGCACTTACCCGGCGGGGCCAATCCGCGTCCGCGGCGGTGGCGCGCTCCACCCGCTCGCAGAGCCACCCGGCGGCAAGATCGTAGGTTGCGAGGAAGCACTCCTCCTTGGTCCTGAACTGCGCGTAGAAGGCGCTGCGGGAGACGCCGGCCTCCTCGGTCACGTGGCCGATCGTCGTCGCCGGGTAGCCGTGCCGCGGCAGGACGCGCAGCATCGCGGCGACTATGCGCAGGCGCTGGTTGCCTACGACGAAAGAGCGCGGCAGGCCATGACGGCCGGGGGGCAGCCGGGAGAGAGCCAGCTCGGCGGGCAGGTCGTCGAGAGCGTCCGGCTCGAAACGCTCGGGCCCGGCGTCACCCGGCGGCGACCCGTGCATTGGCCACCGGGGAGGGCACGAGCAGGTACTGGAGGAGGAGATCGTGGTCCCCGGGAAGCCGCTCGGCTTCGCCGGCCAGAACGCGGCCTGACAGATGGGAGGCAAGCCCACCGGCGAGCAGGCGCGCGGTCTCCTCGGAGACCGCCTCCCAGCCCGGCGGCCCGGTGGGCTGCATCTGCAGTGCTTCCGCAAGACGGACCAGCGTCC
>DATBGJ010000472.1:0-3278 GCA_036558045.1 Thermoanaerobaculia bacterium | reverse complement strand
CTTGCCGACCTTACGGCTGGCGGTGATCCCGAGCCGAGGGTGCCCGAGCTGGTTCGGAACGAAATAGAGGATCGCGAGCGGCCCGTGCCGCCGGCGACCCGTGCGGTAGCACCTGAGGTAGTCCGTCCGCCGCCGCAGCCGCTCCTCGGAGGTCAGGCGCTCGCCCGCCGCGCCCGCAGGGGGCCCGGGCGGGCGCTGGCCGTCCGCCATCAGACGCTCAGGCTGTGGCGTCCCTTGCGGCGCCGCCGCGCGATCACCGCGCGGCCGTGACGGGTGCGCATGCGCACCAGGAAGCCGTGCGTCCGCTTGCGCCGGCGATTGTTGGGCTGAAAGGTCCGTTTCACTGTGAGCCGCCTTCTTCGAAATCGATGTCATGGATCGCGGGACCGCCGGCCAGGCCGGAGCCGCCCGCTCGATTGGCACGAAACCCGTAAAGTAATCCACTGCGGGGAGGGGCGTCAAGAACGCCCGTCCTCCTATGAAGACGAATGGCGGAGAGGGTGGGATTCGAACCCACGGACCGGTTGCCCGGTCAACGGTTTTCGAGACCGCCCCATTCGACCGCTCTGGCACCTCTCCGGTTGTGTCTGCGCTTGAGATCGATGGCGGAGAGAGAGGGATTCGAACCCTCGGTAGAGTTTCCCCTACACACGCTTTCCAAGCGTGCTCCTTAAGCCACTCGGACACCTCTCCAGGATCTTTTCCAAAGAACAAGAGCTGGCTACGGCCCGCGCCGCAGCGACGCGAAGAAGCCGCGCAACAGCGCGGCGCTCTCGCCGGCGAGGACGCCCGCGGTCACCTCCAGCCGGTGGTTGAGCCGCGGGTCCTGGACCAGGTTGCCCAGGGTGCCGCAATAGCCGGCCTTCGGATCGGCCGCCCCGTAGACCAGCCGCTCGACGCGACCGTTCACCAGGGCGCCGGCGCACATGGCGCAGGGCTCGAGGGTCACGTACATCGTGCACCCCGCGAGGCGCCAGCCTTGCAGCCGCGCCGCCGCCCCGCGGAGCGCCAGGATCTCGGCGTGCGCCAGGGGATCGCCGTCGATCTCGCGGCGGTTGTGGCCGCGCCCGATCACCTGGCCCTCGCGAACGACCACCGCGCCGATCGGCACCTCGCCGATCCCGGCGGCGCGCCTCGCCTCGGCGAGGGCTTCCAACATCCAGACCTGATCTTCCGGTCTCTCCAAAGGCAGGCCCGCCGGACGGGAGGCGTATCTTACCCGAGATGGCCCTTCCCGGCCAGAGAAAGGCCGCGGCACAGCGGAAAATTCCTGGGCTGCTGGAATGCACGGACCTCGACAGGGGTTGCAGAGGGAGCGCCGTGTTCTTTACTTCCCCGACCCCAGGCCGTAGCATGAAGGCCTGCAGTGGCCCGCGAAGGGTTCGGGTCCTGTGCATCGGTCAACACCGAACCTCGTCAGGCCCGGAAGGGAGCAGCGATAAGGTGTCCGGTCGAGTGCCGCAGATTCACCGGAACCCTTCGTTGACCACTGCCACCATCCCATGACGTACCAGGTCCTCGCGCGCAAGTGGCGCCCGCAGAATTTCTCCAGCCTCGTCGGCCAGGAGCCGATCGTCACCGCTCTGCGCAACGCCCTGCAGGAGGGACGCATCGCCCAAGCGTATCTCTTCTCGGGCATCCGCGGCGTCGGCAAGACGACGGCGGCGCGCGTGCTCGCCAAGGCGCTCAACTGCGAGCGCGGTCCGGCGGCCGATCCGTGCAACGAGTGCGCGCCCTGCCTCGAGATCACCCGCGGCGGGGACCTCGACGTCATCGAGGTGGACGCCGCCACCTACTCGAAGGTGGAGCAGGTTCGAGAGCTCACTGAAAGTCTCAAGTATGGCCCCGCCCGCGACCGCTACAAGGTCGTGGTGCTCGACGAGATCCACCGCCTGTCCCGCCAGGCCTTCGACGCCCTGCTGAAGATCGTCGAGGAGCCGCCGCCGCACCTGGTCTTCATCTTCGCCACCACCGAGATCGAGGCCGTGCCGGCGACGATCCTCTCGCGCTGCCAGGAGTTCCATTTCCGGCGCGTGCCCTCGCCGCAGCTCGCGGCGTACCTGCGCCAGATCGCGGAGGCGGAGGAGATCCAGGCGAGCGATACGGCGCTGCGGCTGATCGCCCGGGCCGGCGAGGGGAGCGTGCGCGACTCGGTGGCGCTGCTCGACCAGCTCGCCACCTTCGGCTCGAGCGCCGTCGCCGACGAGGACGCCGTGCGCCTGCTCGGCGGGCTCGACACGGCGCTGTTCCAGAAGCTGCTGGAGGGCATCCTCACGGGCGAGCCCCAGGCGGTGAGCGAGGCGGTGCGCCGGGTGGAGGAGGAAGGCTGGGACCCGCGTCACGTCTACGGCCAGTTCCTCGCCTTCTGCCGCGACGGCCTCCATCTCGCCATGGGCGGCTCGCCGGCGCAGGTGGACCTGCCGGCGGAGGAGGCGCAGGCGCTGGGGGCGGCGGCCAAAGCGAGCGGCTACGAGAACCTCCTGCGGCTGCTCAACCAGCTCCTCACCAGCGAGCCCATCGTGCGGCGCAGCGAGAGCGGCGCCCTCGCCGTCGAGATCGCCTGGCTGCGCGCCGCGGAGCTGCCGAAGCTGACGCGCGTCGAGGAGCTGCTGGTCGCCGGCAACGTCAAGCTCGAAGCCGTGCCCGCCGCATCGCGGTCCGCCCCGGCGGCGCCGCGGACGCAACCCGCTCCGGCGCCGGCCCGCGCCGCGGCTCCCCAGCGGCAGGTTGGCGCGCCGCCGCGGACGGCACCGGCCGCTCCGAGCCGGCCCGCGAATCCGCTCACCGCGTTCCGCGAAGAGGCGGGAAAGCGCAAGCAGAACCTGGGCGGGCTGCTGGATGCGGCCGAGGACTTGCGGTTCGAGGACGGCCGGATCACCATCCTCCTGCCCGGCGGCGACGCCTACTCGCGCAACCGGCTGGAGGCCAACCGCGCGATCCTGGAGGAAGCGGCGGCGGCGGTGTGGGGCGCCGGGACGCGTCTTGATATCGTGGAGGGCCGAAAGGCGCCCGGGCCTCCCGAATCTGCCGTGCTGAAGCCGGTGCCGATGCAGGAGGTCGAGCAGCTCCCGGCGGTGCAGGCGGTGCTCGAGATCTTCAAGGGCAGCCGCATCGAGGCGGTGGAAGAGCAGGGCAGCTATACGGAGGATTGAGACCGATGAGCAGCATGCGACAATTGATGAAGCAGGCCCAGGAGATGCAGGAGCGCCTCCAGCGCGAGCTCAACGAGCTCGTCGTCGAGGCCAGCGTCGGCGGCGGCATGGTCACCGTCAAGATGA
>DATBGJ010000471.1:0-2665 GCA_036558045.1 Thermoanaerobaculia bacterium | reverse complement strand
CGAGCCCGTTCGCGCTGCTCTGGGAGCACCTCTTCGGCGTGCAGGGCAAGTGGCGGAAGGGCAAGCCGGGCGCTCTCTCGCGCGCCACCGGCGCCGCGGAAGGCCGCGGCGAGCCCCGCGCCGAGCCGCGCGAGCCGCGGGCCGAGCCGAAGCCCGGCGAGCTGCCGCCGCGGCGGCGGTCGCGCCAGGCGCGGCGGCGGGCGTAGGCGCTTCAACCCGCCCGGCGCTGCCGCACCGGGCTACTGAAACGTCGCTTCTCTGAAGCGAATCGCCCTCTGGGCGACGTCTCGATAGCCCGGTGCGGGAGCGCCGGGCGCGGAGCGGGGAATCTCCTCCCTCCTCTCCTCCTTATAATCCAGTGACCCGCCTCGTGCGGGGAGACGCCCCATGTCCCCGTCCAGCAAAAGCCTCGCGCCGCCGGTGGCCTCGCCGCGGATCTCCCGCTTCGAGGACATCCTCGCCTGCCTCGCCGGGCATGGACGCCTCACCAATCCGGCCCTGCTGCGCGCCGTCTATGACTTCTCCACCGAAATGCACAAGGACCAGGTCCGCCGCTCCGGCGAGCCGTTCATGATCCATCCGCTGAACGTGGCCTGGCTGCGGGCCGATCTCAAGTTCGATCAGACCTGCGTCGCCGTGGGGCTGCTGCACGACGTGCTGGAAGACACGCTCACCACCCGCGACGTGCTGGAGAGCGAGTTCGGCGGCGAGATCACCGAGCTGGTGGACGGCGTCACCAAGATCGGCCGCCACGAATACGTGCGGCGCGACGAGGCCCAGGCCGAGACCTTCCGCAAGATGATCCTCGCCTCGGCCAAGGACATCCGGGTCATCGTCGTCAAGCTGGCCGACCGTCTGCACAACATGCAGACCCTGGAGCACCTGACGCCGGACTCGCGCCGGCGCATCTCGCGCGAGACGCTGGAGATCTACGCCCCGATCGCCCACCGTCTCGGCATGGCGCGCGTCAAGGGCGACCTCGAGGACCTGGCCTTCTATCATCTCTATCCCCACCAGTTCGCCGAGCTGCACCAGCGCATCGCCGAGAAGATGAAGCTGGGGGAGGCGGCCACCGAACGCATCCGCAAGCGGCTCGCGGGGAGCCTGGAGACGGCCGGCCTCGACGCCGAGATCAGCTTCCGCGTCAAGCGCTACTACTCGATCTACGAGAAGCTCCGCCGCCAGGGCATCGACATCTCGCAGCTCTACGACTACCTCGCCTTCCGCATCGTCACCAACTCCCTCAAGGACACCTACGCCGCGCTCGGCGTCGTGCATCAGAACTGGCGCCCGATCCCGGGCCGGTTCAAGGATTACATCGCGATGCCGAAGCCCAATCTCTACCAGTCGCTGCATACGACGGTGGTGGGCGACCAGGGGCAGCCGTTCGAGGTGCAGATCCGCACCCGCGAGATGGACGTGGTGGCGGAGGAAGGCATCGCCGCGCACTGGCGCTACAAGGAAGGACGCGCCGAGCCGCAGGCGAGCGATCCGAACATCCTCTGGCTGCGGCAGCTCCTCGAGTGGCAGAAGGAGGTGCAGGACCCGCGCACCTTCCTCACCACGCTCAAGGTGGACCTCTACCCGGACGAGGTCTACGTCTTCACGCCCAAGGGCGAGGTGTTCTCCTTCCCGCGCGGCGCCATGCCGCTCGACTTCGCCTACCGCGTGCACACCGACCTCGGCCATCACTGCGCCGGCGCCAGGGTCAACGGCCGGCTGGTGCCGCTGCGCACGCCGCTGCAGAACGGCGACATGGTGGAGGTGCTGACCAATCCCGCGCGCAATCCCAGCCGCGACTGGCTGAACCTCGTCGCCACCTCGCGCGCCAAGAACAAGATCCGCCAGTGGCTCAACACGCAGCAGAAGCAGCGGGCGATGGAGATCGGCCGGCGGGTGTTCGAGAAGGAGCTGCGGAAGTACGGCCTCTCGCTGCGCAAGGTGACGGAGGCGCCGGCCTTCGCCGAGTACCTCCAGAACGAGGGCCTCTCGAAGCTGGAGGACATCTACAGCCGCATCGGCTTCGGCAAGACCGAGCCGCGGCTCGTTCTCGAGCGCGTGGTGGGGCAGGAGAAGCTGGAGACGACGGAGAAGCCGAGCCGCCTGCGCCAGGCGGTGAGCAAGATCCTCCCCTTCGGCGCCGCCGGCCCGATCACCGTCAAGGGGCAGGGCGACCTGCTCGCCTACCTCGCCAAGTGCTGCAATCCGCTGCCCGGCGAGGAGATCGTGGGTTACATCACGCGCGGCCGGGGCGTCTCCGTCCACCGCTTGGACTGCCCCAACGTGCAGAACCTGCTCTACAACCCGGAGCGCGAGATCGAGGTCACCTGGGACCAGCAGAAGAACGACATCTACCAAGTGTCGCTGATGATCGAGGTCGAGGACCAGCAGGGCATGCTCGCCCGCCTGACCGAGGCGATCACCCGCGCCGGGAGCAACATCACCGCCATCGAGGCGGATACCCAGCGCGAGACCGGCCGCGGCACCATCAGCGTCGTCTGCCAGCTCCGCGACCGCAAGCACCTGGACAAGCTGCTGCGCGAGGTGCGCGCCATCTCCGGCGTGCTGCGGGTGGGCCGGCGCACCAGCGGCGCGGTGGGGAGCCAGTTGGAGGCGCTGAGCTGAGCCCTCACCCCTGACCCCTCTCCCGCCCCCTCCCTCCCAT
>DATBGJ010000470.1:0-11278 GCA_036558045.1 Thermoanaerobaculia bacterium | reverse complement strand
ACCGACTGGGCGATGTTCACCGCCGAGTCGCCGATGCGCTCGAGGTCGCTGTTGATCTTCATCACGGCGACGAGGAAGCGGAGGTCGACCGCCGTCGGCTGCTTGGTGCCGAGGATGAGGTGGCAGGCCTCGTCGATCTCGATCTCGAGATGGTCCACGTCACGGTCGCCGCCGATCACCTCGTTGGCAAGCTGATTGTTGCGGTCGAGCAGGGCCTGGCGCACCCGGTCGAGATCCTGGTCCAGTCGTCGTTCCATTTTCAACAGTCCCTTTCGCTTCAGGATCTTACCCTTTGGACCCCGGAAACGAAAGCAGAGAAAGCGTTTTCGCGCTGTGACAGATTGCCGTCGGCCCTGTGACGGCAAGGCGGCGACAAAAAGGACAGCAAGGATAAAAAGGACGAAGAGGATTCACTCGAACGACACCTGTCCTTGCCGTCCTTGAAATCCTTTGGATCCTTTCCTCAGGCCCGGATCGGCAACCGCACGCGGAACGTCGAACCCTGCCCCACGCGGCTCTCGACTTCCACCTGGCCGCCATGGGCGTGGGCGACGTGCTTGACGATGGCGAGGCCTAATCCCGTGCCGCCCTCTTCGCGCGCGCGCCCTTTGTCCACGCGGTAGAAGCGCTCGAAGATCCTGGGGATGGAATCCGGAGGGATGCCGATCCCGGTATCGCGCACCTCGATCAGCGCCTCGCCGTCGGTTCTCGCCAGGCGGATCTCCACCTTGCCCTCGGGCCGGTTGTATTTGATGGCGTTGTCGAGCAGGTTCACCAGCAGGCGCTCCAGGCCTTCGGCGTCGCCGAGCAGCGGCGGCACCGGCGATTGCTCGACCTCGATCTCCACCCGCTTCTCGCGCGCCGCGGCGGCGAGCAGCTCGACGGCGCGGCGGAGCAGGGCGTGCAGGTCCACGGGCTCGAGCTCCAGCGAAGAGGCGACGCCTTCGAGGCGGGAGAGGGTGAGGAGATCGTCGAGCAGCGCCTGCAGGCGCCGGCTTTGATCGAGGATGCGCTCGGTGAAGCGGCGGGCGGTGGCCGGCTCCTCCAGGGCGCCGTCGCGCAGCGTCTCGGCGTAGCCGCGGATGGCGGCGAGCGGCGTCTTCAGCTCGTGCGAGACGTTGGCCACGAAGTCCCGCCGCATGTCGGCCACGCGGGTGAGCTCGGTGGTGTCGCGCACCGCCACCACGGCGCCGCCGGAGAGCGCGGCGCTCGCCAGCAGCAGGGTGCGGCGCTCGGGAGCGGCCAGCTCGATCGGCGCGCTCTGCGGCTCGCCCAGCCGCAGGGTGTCCTCGACGAGCCGCGCCACTCCCGGATGGCGGATGATCTCCAGGACGCGCCGGCCGGCGAAGTCGCCGTCGAGGCCGAACAGGCGGTAGAAGGCGGGATTGATCATCAAGGCGCGCGCGCCGGCGTCCACCACCAGCACGCCTTCCGCCATGCCGGCGAGGATCTCCTGCAGCCGGTCGCGCTCCTTGCTCACCGCGGCGAACTGCTCTTCGGCCGTGGCGGCGAGCCGGTTGAGCGCCAGCGCCAGGGCCGACAGCTCGTCCTCGTCCTCCGGCACCGCGACGCGGGCGGCGCGGCCGACGGCGAGGTTCTGCGCGCCGGCGATCAGGCTCGACAGCGGCTTGAAGAGCCGCCGGTCGAGCCACAGCGAGGTGAAGAGGATGGCGATCCCCGCGGCCAAGGCCGAGAGCGCCATGGCCATCGCCAGCCGGCCGCGCAAAGCGCTCAACTGCTCCAGCGGCTCGGCGAGGCGC
Source organism: Thermoanaerobaculia bacterium (assembly GCA_036558045.1). Taxonomy (GTDB): domain Bacteria; phylum Acidobacteriota; class Thermoanaerobaculia; order Multivoradales; family UBA5704; genus DATARR01. The sequence continues at coordinate 9,518 of DATBGJ010000470.1, read as the reverse complement.
AGGATGAGCGGCTTTCCTTCCGGGCCGCTCAGCGTGCGGGCGACGTAGACGTAGGTGTGGCCGGTGGTGGCGCTCTTGCGCACGTTCATGCCGCGGCCCTGCGCGAGGGCCGCCTGCACCTCCGGCCGGTGGAGGTGGTTCTCCATGGCGGCGATGCTCGCGCGCTCGACCGAGCTGTCCGCGAAGACCACGCCGTCCGGGCGGATGAGCGTCACCCGCATGCCGCTGTCCGCCGCCAGTTGCCGCACCCAGGTCTGAGGATCGAGGTTGGGGCGGGCCAGCCGCTCGCGGGCGACGGGAGCCAGCAGGTCCAGCATGTCGAAGAGCTGGACGGAGGCGGTGCGCTCCAACAGGCGGGGCAACAGCGCGGCGAGCAGAACGGTGGCCGTCACCACGGCGGCCAGCGCGGGCCAGAGCGGGGCGAGCCGCAGCTTGGGAGGCAGGCCCAGGAGGCGCACCGCGGCTCAGGGCCTCAGCCGGTAGCCAACCCCGATCACCGTTTCGATGCGGTCGGCCTCGGGCCCGAGCTTGCGCCGCAGGCGCCGGATGTGGGTGTCCACGGTGCGGCTGTCGATGTCCTCGGCGTAACCCCAGACGTCCGAGAGGAGCTGGCCGCGCGTCTGCACCCGCCCGGCCCGCTCCATGAGCAGGCGGAGCAGGCGGAACTCGGTCGCCGTCAGCGGCGTCTCCCTGGCGCGCACCCGCAACTGGTGGCCGGAGACGTCGAGCTGGATGCCGCCGATCTCCAGGCGCTCGCTGGCGCTCTCCTCGTGCTGCAGCCGGCGCAGCACCGCCTTGACCCGCAGCACGACCTCGCGGGGGCTGAACGGCTTGCTGATGTAGTCGTCCGCTCCGAGCTCCAAGCCGACGATGCGGTCCACCTCCTCGCCGCGGGCGGTGAGCATGACGATGGGCAGCCTGGAGGTGGCGGCGTCGCGCTTCAGCATGCGGGTGAGCTCGAGCCCGTCGATGCCGGGGAGCATGAGGTCGAGCAGGATCAGGTCGGGCGATTCGCGGCGGATGGCTTCGAGGCCGCTGTCCCCCCGGCGCGAAGTCTCCACCACGAAACCCTCCTTTTCGAGGTTGTACTGGAGGACCTCGGCGATGTCGGGCTCGTCCTCGATAAGCAGAATGCGTTCGCGTGCCATGTAGGAAGAGGCTACCATGGAGTCTTCCACAGAGAGTGCGGAAAACCCTGTGGAAAAAGCCTCGGAAAGCCGCTCGGAAGGCCGATTTCTAGGGCTTTTCCGCTCTTTGACCAAAGAGGTGTGCAATCGCTGTAAGTGACTGCAAACACTAAACTTTTGCCTTAGTTATGCCTTCGGGGACCAAGCTGCGCCGCGGCGGCTGGGCGGGTTTTCCGCAGAAGACCGTGTGAAGCCCCGGTGAGAGTTGTGTTAACTCCATGTGACGCAAATGTTTAACCCGTATTGGCGCGACGGACAGGTAAAATCTGCACGCCTCTCAGACCTCCGCCGCCTCCAGTCCCTGCCGCAGGCGGAGGGGTCCGCCGAAGACCTTCTCGAAGAAGCGGCCGTGCTCGCGGGCCGCCTCCAGCTCCAGGTCCACGGCATAGCGCGAGAGCACCTCCAGGGTGACTCGGCGGCCGCGGATGGAGCAATAGATCTCCTCCACCCGTGAGGCGTGGGTGTAGTCGAGAGAGTCGGCCACGCGCAGCAGGGCGGTGAGCTTGCGGATGGTCCGCTGTTGCCAGGGCCTGAGGGCGGCCAGCGTCGGATGGCTCGCCTTGGGGGTGGCGCCGCGGTGGTAGCGGGCGACGTGAGCGATGATCTCGATCTCGCGCTGGTCGAAGGCGTCGAGCACCGCGTTGACGATGAGGTAGTAGGCGTGCTTGTGGTGGCCGCGGTAGTGGATGGAGTAGCCGATGTCGTGGAGCAGGGCGGCGTACTCCAGCCACTCCCGCTCGCGGGCGCCGAGGCCGTGGAGGGAAGCCGTGACGTCGAACAGGCGCACGGCCAGGCGCGCCGTCTGCAGGTTGTGCCGATAGACGCTCTCCGCCCGTTCGGCGAGCTGGAGCACCTGCCGGCGTCGCAGGTCGCTGGGCTCGGCCGCGGCGGGGATCGGCTGGCCGAGGGCGGCCAGCACCAATCCTTCGCGTAAAGCCCGGTCCGAGACCTGGAAGCGGTCCACGCCGGCGTAGGCCACCAGCTCCTGGAGCAGCAGCGCGCCGGCGAGCAGGCTGTCCGAGCGCGGCGCGCCCACCGGCGGCAGGTCGGCGATCTGCCGGCGCCTGAGCGGGCGCAGCCGCTCGACGAGCTGGGCGAGGTCCTTCGCCCGCACCTCGCGCTGCACGCCGGAGAGCTCCTTCCAGGGGCGGCCGGCGAAGTGATCGACGAGATCGGCGCAGCAGACGGCCGTGCCCGAGGTGGCCACCAGCCGCTCCACCGCGCCGCGCGGCACGGTCTCGCGGAGGCGCTTCGCGATGCGCCGGCGCAGGCGGTCGAAGGAGGCGTCGCTCGGCGGGTCCCCTCTGAGGTCCGCCGCGCCGCGCAGCGAGCCCAGCGGCAGGCTCACCACCTGCTCCAGCTCGCCGGCCCTCGTCGCGATCCACTCCGTGCTGCCGCCGCCGATGTCGACGATGGCGGCGGCCTCCGGACCCAGGTCCACCACCTCCCGCACGGCACGGTAGATGAACCGTCCCTCCTCGACGCCGGTGAGGAGCTGCGCGTCGAGGCCGCTCAAGGCCTTGACGCGGGCCAGGAAGTCGGCGCCGTTGGCGGCCTCGCGCACGGCGCTGGTGGCGACGGCCACCACCCGCTCGGCGCCCTTGAGGCGGGCGAGCGTGGTCATCTTGGCGATCGCTTCGAGACCGTCGCGTATGGCCGTCTCGGAGAGCGCGCCCGCGAAACCGGTCTTGCCCAGGCGCACCATCTCCCGCTCGCGGCCCAGCACGCGGTAGCCGCCGTTGGGCTCGGTCTCGGCGACCAGCATGTGGATGGAGTTCGAGCCGATGTCGATCGCCGCCAGCCGCTCGCGGGACGGTGCGGCGGTGCGGGTCCGCTTGCCGCTGGCGGGGAAGGTGAGGGGCTGGACGACCACGGCCGGCGGTCTCACAGGGTGGATTGTAGAGCCAGAGCCTGTGGAACTAGCGATGGGAAAAGGAATTTCCGTCGCCCGGCGATTTGTCACACGGAGTTCATGGAGACTCCTTCCTGAGGTGTGTCAGAATTTATGTCCTGCGTCCTCGCCGGAGGTTGAGATCCCGTGTCCGAGCCAAACCGTATCGAAACTCTTGAAAGACCCGTCGCCGAGAACGCTCCCCTGCTCAACTGGGAGCTCTCCTGGCTGGAGTTCAACGCCCGCGTCCTGCACGAGGCGGAGGACGCGGAGAATCCGTTGCTCGAGCGGCTGAAGTTCATCGCCATCTTCGACTCCAACCTCGACGAGTTCTTCATGAAGCGCGTGGGCGGCCTCAAGCAGCAGCTCGCCAGCAAGGTGCGCGAGATCGGCCCCGACGGCGGCCCCACGCCGCGGCAGCAGCTCGCCGACGTCAACGCCGTCGTGCGGCCCCTGGTGATCCGCCAGCGGCGGTTGGTGGCGGGGGAGATCCTGCCCGCCCTGCGCCAGCACGGCGTCGAGATCTGCGCCTGGGAGGAGCTGCGCGCCAGCGAGCGCCGCCACCTCTGCGATGAGTTCCAGCGCCGGATCTTCCCGGTGCTGACGCCGCTGGCCGTCGATCCGGCCCATCCGTTCCCGTTCATCTCCAACGTCAGCCTGTCGCTGGCCGTGGGATTGAAGGCTCCCGGCGACCGCGAGCCGCGCTTCGCCCGCGTCAAGGCGCCGCACATCCTGCCGCGCTGGATTCCCCTGCCCAAGACGCAGCGCTACGTGCCGCTGGAGGAGGTCATCGCCCACAACCTCGATCAGCTCTTTCCGGGCATGGAGGTGGTGGCCGCCTGTCCGTTCCGGGTGACCCGCAACGCCGACGTGCAGCGCAACGAGGAGACGGCCGACGACCTGCTGGAGGTCATCCAGGAGGAGCTGCGCGAGCGGCGCTTCGCCACCATCGTGCGCCTGGAGGTGGTCAAAGGAACGCCCCGCTGGATGATCGAGCTGCTGGCCGAGGAGCTGGAGAGCGCCGAGCAGGAGATCTACGAGGTCGACGGGCTGCTCGCCCTGAAGGACCTGATGTCGCTCGCCGTCGCGCTGCCGCTGCCTTCCCTGAAGTACCGCCCCTGGACGCCGGTCACGCATCCGCGCTTTCACCCCGCGGCCGAGGAGAGCGCCGAGGTCTTCGGCTCGATCGCCGCCGGCGACGTCCTGGTGCACCATCCCTACGATTCCTTCGCCACCAGCGTGCAGCGCTTCATCGAGGTGGCGGCGGACGATCCGGCGGTGCTCGCCATCAAGCAGACGCTCTACCGCACCTCCGCCGATTCGCCGAACATGCAGGCGCTCATCCGCGCGGCGGAGAACCGCACGCAGATCGCGGTGACGGTGGAGATCAAGGCGCGCTTCGACGAGGCGGCCAACATCGAATGGGCCGAGGCGCTGGAGAACGTGGGAGCCCACGTCTGCTACGGCATGGTGGGCCTGAAGACGCACGCCAAGATCGCGCTCGTGGTGCGCCAGGAGAGGGACGCCCTGCGCCGCTACGTCCACATCGCCACCGGCAACTACAACCCCGAGACGGCGAAGCTCTACACGGACCTCGGGCTATTCACCTGCGACGAGGACCTCGCCAACGACGTCTCCCAGCTCTTCAACATGCTCACCGGCTGCGTCTACCAGCCGCGGTTCAGGAAGCTGCTGGTGGCGCCCACCACCATGCGCCCGCGCTTCCTGGAGATGATCGCCCGCGAGGTCGAGCACCGGCAGGCCGGCCGCGGCGGGCACATCGTGGCCAAGATGAACGCCCTCGACGACCGGCAGATCATCGACGCCCTCTACGGGGCTTCGGCGGCGGGAGTGGAGATCGACCTCATCGTGCGCGGCATCTGCCGCCTGCGGCCGGGGCTGCCGGGCCGCAGCGAGACCATCCGGGTGATCAGCATCGTCGGGCGCTTCCTCGAGCACGCCCGCATCTTCCGCTTCGCCAACGGCGGCGCGCCCGAGTACTACATCGGCTCGGCGGACTGGATGGCGCGCAATCTCGACGCCCGCGTCGAGGCCGCCGTGCCGATCGAGGACCCGCGGCTCCGGGAGGAAGTCCAGGCCATCCTCGACCTCCAGCTCGCCGACAACGTGAAAGCCTGGGACATGCAGGCCGACGGCTCCTACGTGCAGCGGCGGCCCGCGCCGGATGAGGAGCCGCGCTCCAGCCAGGACCTCCTCATGCAGCGGGCGCTGGAGCGGGTGGGGCGATAGACCACCTCTCCGCCCCCACGAACCGCGCCAGCCGGTCGAGGGCGGCTTCCAGAGCGGCTTGGCGCGCTTTGCTCTTGCGCAATCCCGGCTCCCACCACAGGCCCCGCACCTCCAGCAGACCGCGGTCGCGGTGGAGCTTGGGGTCGAGGCGTCCCACCAGGCGCTCGCCTTCGAGGATGGGCAGCACGTAATAGCCGTGCTGGCGCTGGGCCTCCGGTACGAAGGCCTCGAAGCGGTAGTCGAAGCCGAACAGCCGCTCGGTGCGCCGGCGGTCGCGCAGGATGGGATCGAAGGGCGAGAGCAGGCGGATGCGCGGCGGCGCCGGCGGCAGGGCGGCGGCGCGCGCCTCCCAGTCGGGCACGGCGTAGGCCTCCCACGGCTTCGTGCCGTCCGCCGGCTCGATGCGGACGCCCGCGATCTCGCCTGCTTCCGCGGCGCTCCGGCACCAGGCGCGCGCCTGGTCCAGCGGCACGGCGTGCCAGAAGCCGGCGATCTCGCTCGCCGTCGCCGTTCCCAGCCGCTCCAGCGCAGTACGGCAGGTCCAGTCGAGATGCTCCTCGTCGCCCGGCCGCGGCGCGGCGTGGGCGGCCGGGTAGATGCGGGCGGCCAGATCGTAGACCTTGTGGAAGCTCACCCGCGCGGCCACGGCGAGCTCGCCGGTCCACCAGAGATATTCGAGCGCCGCCTTCTGCGGCTTCCATCCCCACCAGGTCTTGTCGGTGCCCGCCGGGCGCTCGTCCTCGAAGTCCTTGGCCATGAGGGGCCCTTCCTGCCTGATGCGCTCGCGCACGTGATCGATCACCCTTTGCGGCTCCGGGCCCACCCTCTGGAGCCACCAGGGGTGCTCGATGACCTTACGGCGAAAGCGCTCGAAGCGCACCTTCCACCAGGGATACCACTCCGTCGGGATGGCGGAGGCGTCGTGCGTCCAGTGCTCGAAGAGCCGCCGTTCGCGCTCCAGCAGACGCTGCAGCATCGCCGGCCGGTAGCCCTGCAGCCGCGCCGCGAGCGTCAGATGATGGGCGCGCTCGACGATGTTGATGGAGTCGATCTGCACGAAGCCCATGCGCTCGATGAGCGAGTAGAGGCGGTCCGCCGTGGCCCTGCCGCGGGGATCGTCCAGGAGCCCCTGCGCGCCCATCAGCAGGCGGCGGGCGGTGGCGGTGGAGAGGGTGGGAAGGGAGGTCGGTTTCAGCACCGGTGGAGGATATCGAGGAACGCCGACTCATGCGTTGCCTTGAAACAGATCGGCACCGCGCCGCCGGCGGCGCGGTAAGCGGCCGATTCCGACGGATCCCTCAGATCAGTGCCGCTTCGGAGTTGTTCCAAAAAAGCCTGACTCTACGAAACCAGGCTCGACAAAGGCGTCCTGCGCGGGCATCACCAGCACGCTCTCCTTCGGCGGCTTGGCCTCGCCCTCCTCGCGTTCGCGCTCGCGGTCACGCTGCTTGCGCATCTCCTCGCGCTGACGCTGGCGGTCGCGGCGCTCCTGCTCCATGAGCTGCCGCCGCTGCTCCATGTTGCGGTGCAACTCTTCGCGCACCGCCTGCATCTGCTGCTGGATCTGCTCGCGCATCTCGCGCGTCGCCTTGTCGATCTCGGCCCGGTGCTCCTCCCGGAACTGGCGGCTCAGCTCCTGGTGCCGCTGGCGCAGCTCCTCCATGGCCTTGCGCTGCTCCTCGGTGGGCCTCATCTCGCGCGCCATGCGGCGGGCCTCCTCGCGGATCTTCTCGCGCTCGGCGCGGTTCATCTCGCCCTCGGCGTGCAGCTTCCGCACTTCTTCATCGATATGCGCGCGCAGGCGGGCCATCTCCTCCGCCGAGGGACGCATCTGCTCGGCGAGCTGCCGCATCTGCTCTTCGACCTGCCGCATCTCGGGCGTCGGCAGCTCGCGCGTGAGCTTCTCGCTCAGCTCGCGCGACAGACGCTCCATCTGCGGTCTTAGGTTGCGCTCGATCTGCTCGTTGGCGCGTTCGATCTCCTGTTCCAGCTTCTCCCGATCATCGTCCGAGAGGGGCCGCATCTCGGAGAGATGCGCGAGCTGGCCGTCCATGGCGCCGAGCGCCGCCGTCACCGACTCGGCTGCCGCATCGGCGATGTCGCCGGCGTCGAAGTCGAAGTCGAAGTTGTAATTGAAATCGCGGTCCAGGTCGAAGTTGTAGTCGAAGTCGTAATCCAGATCCGCGTCGTCATCGTCATCGGCGTCCTTGTAGACGTGCTTCTCGACGGCGTGCTCCTCGACCACCTCGTGCTCTCCCGGCTCGACGGTCACGGACGGCGCGGTGGCCGCGGACGCATCGGCCGCTGAGCTCGCCTGGACGGTCACGCTCTCGGGCTGCGCCGGGGCCTCGGCCTCCTGGCGCGCCGCCGAGATCGCCGGCGCGGCGGCGACGACGGCGACCAGCAGGACGACCATCGCCGCTCCCATCAAGATCCGGCGCGCCGGGCTCTCCGGCAAGCGGCTCTCGTCGAGGAGGCGGCGGATGCGCGTTCCCAGGTTCGACGGCCGGTCCGCCATCACGGGCACAGGCAGCTCCCGGCCCGCGGCCGACCAGCCGGCGACCTCGGCCAGGCAGCCGGCCAGGGAGAGCGGCCGGCCGGTGCGCCCCACCGCCCACTCGTCGCTCAGCACCTCCGAGATCTCCCGCAGGCGGCGGCGGGCGACCCAGTTGAGCGGCTGGAAGAAGAAGAGGCAGGCGAGGACGTGGCTGATGACGAGCCACAGCGGATCCCGCCGCACCAGATGGGCCAGCTCGTGCGCCAGCATTCCTTCCTGCTGGTCGTCGCTGAGGCCGGCGAGGGCGCGCGGCGGCAGGCAGATCTCCGCCCGCCGCAAGCCGAGCGCCACCGGCACCGGCACGCGCGAGGAGCAGGTGAGCCGGACGTCCCCGTCGAGCCCGGCCTGCGCCGTCAGCGAGCGGAGCCGTGAGAGCAGCGTGCCGCCTACCACCCGCGGCCGGTGCCGCAGCCGGTTGCGCAGACGCAGGTGCGACCGGCCATAGGCGAGGAGCAGGAAGCAGCCGCCCAGCGCCCAGGCGCCGAAGACCAGCGCCGCGAGAGAGGGCCGCGGCAGCGGGCTCGCCGGAGCGGCGGGCACCGGCAGAGCCGGCTCGAGCCGCAGAGCCTCTGCGCGGATGGACGCGACGGGCAGCACCGCAACGACGGGAGCCTCATCCACCACGGCCGCTGCCGCCGGCACGCCCGGGAGATTCCAGCGGCCGGCCACCGGCTCCCAGCCGGCGGCGAGCTGCAGCGAGGCGGTGAAGAGGGCGCCGACCAGGGCCAGCTTCCAGACCGCCTCCTCGGCCGCGGCCGACCAGCGGCCGAGCGGCTTCGAGGCGAGCGCGGCGAGGCCCAGCAGGAGAGTGCTGTGCAGCAGGTAGGTCAGCAGCCAGGCGAGGGCCTGATGGGGAAAGAGAGCGGCGGACATTCAGCGTCCCTCCTCGCGCCCGCGGGCGGCGATCAGCTTGCGGAGCTGGGCCAGCTCGCGCGCGTCGATTTCGTGCTCGGACAACAGGTGATTGACCAGGGCGGTGACGTCCCCGCGGAAGAGCTGCGAGGTGAGGTCGGCCACCATCGAGCGGCGGACCTGTTCCTCGCTGACCTGGGGACGGAAGATGAATCGCCGGCCTTCGGCGCGGTGCTCCACCACGCCCTTCTTCTCCATCTTGGTCAGCATGGTGGCGATGGTCGTCAGCGCGAGCCCGCGCTCCGGCTCCAGCGTCTCGTGAACCTCGGCCACCGTCGCCTCGCCGCGGTTCCACAGCACCCGCATGATGGCGAGCTGCAGGTCGCCGAGGTGATGGGATGTCTCCATGATCAGGTCCTCCTGCGTCAACTACCCAGATAGTACTACCAGGGTCGTTGGCTGTCAAGAGGGAAATACGGGAAGACGAGCAGAAGGTTTCGGAGGTCCCGTAGAATCTGCTCATGTCGATCCAGGTGAAGCGCGTCTACGATCCTCCCTCCGCCGCGGACGGTCTCCGCATCCTGGTGGACCGCCTCTGGCCGCGCGGCCTGACGAAGGAGGCCGCCGCGCTCGACCGGTGGGACCGCGACGTCGCTCCCTCGAACGAGCTGCGGAAGGAGTTCGGACATGACCACTCGCGATGGGATGAGTTCAGGGCGAAGTACTTCGCCGAGCTGGACGCCAATCCCGAGCCGGTGAAGCGGCTCGCCGGCGAGGCCAG
>DATBGJ010000469.1:0-2875 GCA_036558045.1 Thermoanaerobaculia bacterium | reverse complement strand
CCTTGCGCTTGGGGTGACCCTCGGGCAGGAACTCGGGCTGCAAGACGTCGAAGGGGATCTTCACCCGGAAGCCGATGGGGATGTCGGTGACGTCACGGATGCCGCTTCTGTGGGCGATCTGCTCGGCGAGGGCGTTCACGTCCGCGGCGAAGACGCGGCCGGTGAAGCGCACGACGACGGACGAGTAGAGAGCTTCGCCGGGCCGCAGCCGGTAGATAGCGTACTCGCCTTCCTTGTCGATGCCGTACTCGAGGAGGAACGGCTTCTCGGGCACCGGCAGCACGGTGCGGAAGACGGGCAGCAGCAGCTCCGCCGGGATCGTCACCGCCGTCCCCCGCGCCACCTCCTCGTCAGGCAGCTCGTTGTACTCGCGGATGGCGCGGAAGTTCTCGCCGGTGCCGGTGAACCACTCGGCGAGCCGCCAGAGGCTCTCGCGCTGCAGGGGACCGACGCCGCGCACCTGGTGGCGCCAGCCGTCCGCCTGTCCGCGGTCCTCGGCGAACAGCTTCCGGGTCGCCTTGAGCTGCCACTCCTGGGAAAGCAGGTTGAACGGCACGGTGTAGCGCATGCCGGCGAGCAGATCTCGCCCGCCGCCGTTCGCCTCCGCCACCTGCGGCGCCAGGCGCGAGTCGCCGCACAGCCGGCGGGCGAAGGCGGAGAGGCCCTCACCGCGCCGGGGGACCGCCTCGACGACGATGCCGCGCTCCTCGGAAAGCGAAGCCACCACTCCGTCTTCCAGGGTCGCGCGGATGGTACGGGAGACGGTTGCCCCGGACGCGGCGAGCGATGCCAGCAGGATCAAACCGAGGAGAATCCTGAAGACGACGGCCCGCATGCTCAGCCGGCCTCCGCTCCCCGGAAGCTGGGCGCCACCGTCCAGCCCACTTCGCGTTCAAAGGCCCGCGCCGCCCGGAAGACCGTCGCCTCGGCGAACGGCTTGCCGGTGAGCTGCAGCGAGAGCGGCAGCCCCTCCTCGTCCACACCCGACGGCACCGCCACGGCCGGCAGCCCCGCGAGGCTCGCGGGCGTGGTGAAGATGTCGTTGAGGTACATGGCGAGCGGATCGTCCATCTTCTCGCCGAGGCGGAAGGCGCCGCCCGGGCTGGTGGGCGTCGCCACCAGATCGGCGGCCTCGAAGGCGGCGGCGAGCTCTCGCCGCATGCGCTCCAGCACGGCGCGGGCGCGGCCGTAGTAGGCCTCGTAATAACCGGAGGAGAGAGCGAAGGTGCCGAGCATGATGCGCCGCTTCACCTCCGGGCCGAAGCCCGGGCTGCGGCTGTCGAAGTAGAGGTCGAGCAGGTTGTCGGCCTCGGGCGCGCGCCGGCCGTAACGCACGCCGTCGAAGCGGGCGAGATTGGCGCTGGCCTCGGAGGTGGCGATGACGTAGTAGATGGCGATCGCGGCGTCCAGGCTGGGCACCGAGACCTCCACCAGCTCGGCTCCCGCCGTGGCGAGCCGGTCGAGCGATGCGCGCCAGTTGGCCGCCGCGGCGCCGCCGAGGCCGGCGCCGTCGATCTCGCGCAGGACGCCGATCCGCAAGCCGGCGATGCCGTCCTCGACGCCCGCCAGGTAGTCCTCCACCGGCTCCGCGGCGCACGTCGAGTCGCGGGGATCGGCCCCGGCGATGACCTTCAGAGCCAGGGCGGCGTCGCGCACGTTGCGCGCCAGCGGGCCGATCTGGTCCGTCGACGAGGCGAAGGCGACGAGGCCCCAGCGGGAGACGCGCCCGTAGGTGGGCTTCATCCCCACGACGCCGCAGAGGGCCGCCGGCTGGCGGATCGAGCCGCCGGTGTCCGAGCCGAACGCGAGCGGCACGCTGCCCGCGGCCACGGCGGCGGCCGGACCGCCGCTCGAGCCGCCGGGGACCGTGCGCAGGTCCCAGGGATTGCGGGTCGCCTGATAGGCGGAGCTCTCGCACGACGAGCCCATGGCGAACTCGTCCATGTTGGCGCGCCCCACCGGCACGGCGCCGGCGGCGAGCAGCCGCTCGACGGCGGTGGCGGTGTACGGGGCCACGTAGCCGCCGAGGATGCGGGAGCCGCAGGTGAGGGCGTGGTCCTCCAGGTTGAGGTTGTCCTTGAGCGCCACGGGCACGCCGGCGAGCGGACCGGGGTCCTCGCCCGCCGCGAGGCGCCGATCGATCTCCGCCGCGCGCTGGCGGGCTTCCTCCTCGAAGATCTCCAGGTAGGCCGCGATCAGCGGCTCGACGCGCGCCGTGCGGGCGAGGCAGGACTCCAACACCTCGGCGGCCGAGACCTCGCGGGCGCGCACTTTGGCGCCGGTCTCCTCCGCCGAAAGCTCCCACAGCTCAGGCATCGCCGCTCCCCGCCTTGACCTCCGGCACCAGCAGGAAGGCGTCCATGGTCTCGGGAGCGTTCGCCAGGAAGCGCCCGCGAGGAAGGCACTCCTGCACCTGGTCCGGCATCTCCCGCACGCCGCGCGCCGAGACCTCCGGCTCCACGCCTTCGTAGGCCTGGAGCTGATCGATGTAGTCGACGATCCTGGCGAGCTGGCCGGCGAGCTTCGCTTCTTCCTCGGGAGAAAAACGCAATCGGGCGAGCGTGGCGATTTTCCTTACATCTTCGGGAGTTAGCGCCATGTCCTTGAAGTGGAAGTTTAGCGCCGTACAAGGGTTTAGGCAAACGGGAGCGACACTTCCGGCAGAACCGTCCGGCCAGCGTCAGCCTGCATCCCCGTCGCCGCCCCCCGCGTTCAGGATCTCCAGCCGGCCAGTGCCGGCCAGGGTCGCCAGGTCGATGTCGCCATGGAAGCGCACGGGGACGTAGTCGAGGACGAGGTCGCCGACGATGTGGATCTTGCCGGTGCCGGCTTCGAAGCTCGCCGCCGAGAGATCGCTCCGCTCCGGATCCAACTG
>DATBGJ010000468.1:0-3623 GCA_036558045.1 Thermoanaerobaculia bacterium | reverse complement strand
CGGCCCGCGCGTCCGTCTACCAGTGCGGTCCACTTTGCCAGGAGTCCTCTTGCTGAAACCGCGAGCCGCTCATCTGCGCCGCTGGCACCGGCGGTCTGCCTTCTGGACCCAGCTCAAGCGGCTGCTGAGAGCGAGCCGGCGCTGGACGGGGTTCGGCCTGGCGCTAGCGGCAGGACTGGCCGGCGCAGGTGCGGAGCCGGGCCAGCCGTCGGGCGAGATCGCCGCGCACGGCCGCCAGAGCCGGCGCCGCGTGCCGGCTGCGCAGCTCGAAGGGGTCTTTTTCGAGATCGTACAGCTCGCGGCCGCCATTCGAGTATTCGGCGTAGAACCATCCCGGAGCGCGCACCGCCCGATAGTCGATCTTGCCCGGGGCCAGGGCTTCGATCAGCAGCGTCCGGTCCTTCCCCTGCTGCGGATCGAGGGCCAGGGGGAGCAGCGGCCGGCCGTCCATCACCCGGCGGGCCTTGGCGCCCGTCAAGGCGACGATCGTCGGCGCGAGATCGACGTTGGAGACCGGCTGCGCCGCCGTGGCGCCGGCCGGAAAGCCGCCGCCGCGGATGATGAGCGGCACGCGGATGGACTCCTCGTAGGGGTAGTACTTCATGTCGAGGATGCGGTGCTCGCCGAGGAGGAAGCCGTTGTCGGAGGTGAAGAAGATCACCGTTTCCTCGAGCTGGCCGGTGTCCGCCAGGGCCTTTACCAGACGTTCCACGAGATCGTCCACGGCGAGGAGCGAGGCGAGGCGCGCGCGATAGATGGCGGTCTCGCGGGCGGCCTTCGCCGCGTTGAGCGCCGGCAGCTTGCGGATGTGGTCGGGCTTGTCACCCACGTCGGGCTCGTTGAAGGAAGGCCTGGCCGGGAAGGGCTCGTTGGCGAACCGCCCCGCGTAGCGCGGCGCGGCGCGGGGCGCCACCTGCTTGCCGCCGATGCGCTCCAGGTGCGGCGCGATGGGTGCCACGGTGACGAAGAACGGCTGGCTCTCGCCGGCGCGCGAGCGGAGGATTCTCTCCGCCTCCTTGGCCAGCACGTCGGTCTGGTAGTCCGCGGCGCGGTCGCCGTGGGTCACCGGCACGCCGTCGTCGCTCACCGTGTAGCCGTAGAGCTTGTAGGTCGAGGGATCGATGAGGCCGAACCAGCGCGACCAGCCGGGAGGAGCCTCCGGCGAGTCCACGCCGTAGTTGTTGAGGTACTTCCCGAGATGGGCGGTGTAATAGCCGGCCTCCTGCAGCCAGACCGGCAGCGTGTTCGAGTGGTCCAGCCGCTGGTAGCCGCCGTTCGCTCCGCCGTTGGCGAGCACGCCGTGGTTGTGCGCGTACTGGCCGGTCAGGAACGTCGAGCGCGAGGGGCAGCAGAGCGGGTAGGCGACGAAGCTGTTGGCGAACGACGTGCCCTCCTCCGCCAGCAGCGCCCGCGTCTTGGGCAGCACGCGCATCTCCTCGACCGTCTGGTCGTCCGTCATGATGACGAGGACGTTGGGGCGGCTTTCGGAGTCGGCGGCCGTGACCGGAGTCGGAGCCCGGCCATGGATCAGAGCGAGCAGGATTCCGGCGGCGGCGGCGAGACTGAGACCGAGCGAGCTCTTCATTCCCGGCATTGTAGCTCCCCGCTGCTAGAGTAGGCGACGATGAAGGATTTCGAGCCCTCGCGGGACGTCCTCGAAAAGCAGCGGCGCAAGGCGGAAAAGCACGGCGTGCCGGAGATCGACCGCCACATCTTCCTCTGCTGCGACCCCACGAAGCCCAAGTGCAGCCCGCGCAAGCGCTCGTTCGAGGCCTGGAAGTACCTGCGGAAGCGGCTCAAGGAGCTGGGCCTCGCGAGGCACGGCGGCGTCTACGCCAGCCGCGCCAACTGCCTGGACATTTGTACGGGCGGGCCGGTCGCCGTCGTCTATCCGGAGGGCACCTGGTACGGCCACTGCGATCCGCCGGTGCTGGAGCGCATCCTCCAGGAGCACCTGATCGGCGGGCGGATCGTGCGCGAGTTCCTGATCATGGAGCGGCCGCTCGGGGCCAGGAAGTAGCACGCGGAAGCAGCTGTCTACTGCCGGAGCTGCTTCAGCTTTCCTTCCACGATCTCGTAGAAATCCGGATTCCTCTCCACGATCAGCTCCATCCATTCGAGGATGGCTGCTTCCAGTGAGACCGTCTTCTCGGGGTTTCCTGCGAGGAAGACCTCGGCGCCTGGAGCGAGGGGATCGGGACGAAGGAGCACCACATACAGGCGCTCAAGCTGCTCGTCCCGGCCAGCGGGGTCGTTCCTCCCCGTGAACAGCTTCAGACGCTGATGAGCGTTGAGGAAGGTTGACTTCCGCCGCGGCGTCGCATCGAGCCGGGCCTCGTGGTCCAGAAAAAAGAACCCAACCACGACCGCGTAGGGGAATCGTCTGTGGAGGGTGACCGTCTCGAACAGCATGTCGCCCCGTCGATTCGTCAGGTTCTTCTGCAGGTTTCCGGTCCTTTCGTCCCTGAAGCTGATCGACTTGATGGAGATCGCAAACAGGAGTCCCGACTCCTCCGTGGCCCAGGTCACATCGACCTTCTTGGCGCCGATTCCTCCCGCCATTCGTCGTTCGGCGCCGGATGGGTCCGTCTTTCTTCTGGGCCGATCCTGCGCCGCGGGGGCAGGGCGTGCTTCGGTAAATCCGCGCTGCCTGAGCTCGCCGGCCAAGCCGAGAGCGAACTGTTGAGAGAGGATCTCGGAGTAACGCTTCTTCTCCGCTTGAGTTGCGGAATCGGAAGGTTTTGGAGGGAGAGTGCGCAGCAGCTCTTCGAGGAAGTCGGCTTCGCTCATGCTGTGCCTTCGCCGCGCCGCGCCCTACGCTCGAAGAGCAGCCGGCGAGCCCGCCGGAGGCTGAGGATCTCTTTCGATCCCAGCCGCAGGCTCCCGGTGAGCAGGACTCGATCCACCTGCTCAACGACCTTCATCAGCTCCCCGTTCCGGAACGTCGATCCGATCTGCGTACGGAGGCTCCGGAGCGCATGCGCCACCTGTCTTATGGCCTCAGGAGAGGGGATAGGCAGCCTGTCCGCTTCCCTCGGTTCCAGCTTGAGGATGCCGCCTCCATAGGAGCGCCCCACCAGCTCCGCTCCCAGGAGAGTTACGCTGTTGAGCATCCCGAGAGGCAGCAGCTCCATCCCGATGCTCCGGAGATCCTGTTTTAGGGCAACGCCGTGGACGGAATTGAGGTGGCGCACGCCGGCCAGGTTCGCCACCAGGCGCGGCGTGTCGTGGTTCATATACGTGAGAAAAAGATCCGCCACCGGCAGCAGGGGCACCCGCCACCAGGGAGAACGGATACGGCACTTGTAGGCTTCCGGAACGCCATCTCGTTCTCCCTTGGCGATGTACTGGCGCGCCGCCAGCGACGGCTTGTCCGCGTCTGGGTAGAAGAGGTGGACGCGAGCGCCCTGGCCGGACATTTCCGACCAATCCGCGGGAGCAAACCCGAGTCCCCTAAGATGACGGGAGCTCGGCGGCGAAATGGCGATGAGCTCATCGGGCTGCAACTGCAGCGCTTGGACCGCAGACCGGTCCAACGTGAAGTACCGATTGTTGCCGGTGACGATGCCAAGATCGGTTTCTCCCCAATCCAGCAGCTCGGAGAGAACCGGACCTGACCGGAC
>DATBGJ010000467.1:0-4198 GCA_036558045.1 Thermoanaerobaculia bacterium | reverse complement strand
TTCCGGGCGAGGAGACCGCGGTGCCTCCTTCCGCGGGCGCGGC
The DNA here is from genome assembly GCA_036558045.1 of Thermoanaerobaculia bacterium. Classification (GTDB taxonomy): domain Bacteria; phylum Acidobacteriota; class Thermoanaerobaculia; order Multivoradales; family UBA5704; genus DATARR01. The sequence goes on along the minus strand of DATBGJ010000467.1, from coordinate 4,155 downwards.
CTTGGTCTTCGATCTTCTGGAGGCTCTGCTGAAGCGTGATCTGGAGGCCCTGCGGAGATTGCCTTCCGGCGCGGCCGCGGTCTGGCCGCTGGTGCCGGGACTGACCGGCGATCCCGCGCTCTGGGACCAGGGCTGTCGCGAGCTGGCCGCGTCCGGAATGCGCTGCGTGCAGGCGCTGACCCTCTCGCTGGCGCCGGCCGATCGCAGGCGATTGGCGGAGCAGTGGGGCGGCGAGGCCGCGTTCGACGCGTTGTTCCACGGCGAGCCCCCCGCGGAGCGGGACTTCGCGCGCGCGGCCCATCGCCATGGGCTCGCGCCGTTCCTTTCCCGTCCCCTGCCCGGTCCGCCGGCGGGTCATGCCGGCAACCGGAGGATCGGCGGCGCGCTGGCCCTCGCCGGGGAGTTGTGGCTGCGGCTCGGACATCCGGTGGAGCAGGGCCAGGCCCTGTACCGCGCCGCGCGCTGGATCGACCGTTCCCCGTATGATCTGGAGGCCCTGGCGCGCGAGGGCAACCTCTCGGTGCTGCCTCTCGACGCGCTGAGCCGCGAGATCGCCGCCGAATGCGCCGCGGCGGGAGAGTCCGCGACCCTCGCGGCGCTGCTCGCCGAGTACGTGGCGCCGGAGAAGAATGACGAATCCAGGAGGATTGCCGATGTCCAGACGATCGAGACCTGAGCTGCTTCTCTTTCTCCTGCTCCTCACCGCCGCGCCCCTGCACGCCTGGGAGGTGAGCGGCGGCGCGACGCCGGAGCACTTCCAGGCCTTCCACCGCCGCTTCAGCACCGACGCCTATTTCTACCCCCGCCACTCCGCCTCGCCCCTCGGGCTGATCGGCTTCGAGGTCTACGCCGACGCCACCTACGACGAGTCGTTCGACGACAAGCCGTTCGTGGCCACCGCCATCGACGGCGACTTCACCGGCGGCTTCCTTTCCGTCGCCCGGGTGGGAGCGCGCAAGGGGCTGCCCGGCGGTCTCGATCTCGGCCTCTCCTACGGCAAGGCGCTCGGCGGCGACGTCAAGCTGCTCTCGGCCGAGATCTCGTACGCGCTCCTCAAGGGCGGCGTCCTCTCGCCGGCCCTCTCCCTCCGCGTGACCGGCACGCGCTCCAGCGGCTCGGACGTCTACGACCTCGACCAGTACGGGGCCGAGCTGCTGCTCTCCAAGGGTTTCACGGTCCTGACTCCCTACGTCGGGGCCGGCGTTGTAAGGAGCAAGGGCACTCTGGATACGACCCTCGGCACGTCGTTCGAAGACACCGAGACCCGCGGCGTCGTCTACGGCGGCCTCACGCTCAACCTGCTGCTCCCCAAGATCACCTTCGAGATCGACAAGGCCGAGGACCTGCAGGGCGCCGTGCGCGTCGGGATCGGCTTCTGATGGAGCTCGTCGACCTCCGCTCCGACACCGTCACCAAGCCCGACGCGGAGATGCGCCGCGCGATGGCCGAGGCCGAGGTGGGGGACGACCTCTTCGGCGAAGACCCGACGGTCCGCCGTCTGGAAGAGGAAAGCGCCGCGGCCATGGGGATGGAGGCGGCGCTCTTCGTCCCCTCGGGGACGATGGGGAACGAGATCGCTCTCCACCTGCTCGGCCGCCCCGGCGGCGAGGTGATCTGCGACGCCGAGAGCCACATCGTGTGGTTCGAGGTCAGCGCCATGGCGGCGCTCTCCGGACTGCTGCCGCGCACCGTCCCGTCTTCCCGCGGATTGCTCGACCCCGCCGCGGTCGAAGCGGCCCTGGCGCCGGAGCAGGTGTGGCGCAACCGCACCGTGCTGATCGAGGTGGAGAACACCCACAACATGGCGGGCGGCACGGTCTACGACCGGTCCCGCCTCGACGCCATCCTCGCCGTGGCGCGCCGTCACGATCTGCCGGCCTATCTCGACGGCGCCCGCATCTTCAACGCCGCCGTGGCGCTGGGAGTCGAGGCCGCGGCGCTCGCCGCCGGCTTCGACGCGGTGATGTTCTCCCTGTCGAAAGGCCTGGGTGCGCCTATCGGCTCGCTCCTCTGCGGCGGCCGCGATTTCATCCGCGAGGCCCGCCGGGTGCGCAAGATGTTCGGCGGCACCATGCGCCAGGTGGGCGTCGTGGCCGCCGCCGGTCTGATCGCGCTGCGCAAGGGACCCTCCTGGCTGGCGGAGGACCACGAGAACGCCAGCCGGCTCGCCCAGGCCCTGGCCGAGCTGCCGGGGATCGAGATCGAGCTCTCCTCGATGCAGACCAACATCGTGATCTTCCGCGTGACTGAAGGGACGGCCCAATCCCTGGTGGCGCGGCTGAAGGAGTCCGGCGTCCTCGCCGTGGCCATCGCCGCGGACAAGGTGCGCTTCGTCACCCACCGCGACGTCAGCCGGGCGCAGATCGATCAGGCGATCGAGACGATCCGCGCCACCACGTCGATCTCCACCTGAGCCCCCTTCGGCAGCCCGGCGACCTGGATCGTGGTGCGCGCCGGGCGGTGATCTCCCAGCGCCTTTCCGTAGAGGTCGTTGAGGGCCGGGAAGTTGGCGAAGTCGGTCAGGTAGATGCCCGCCCGCACGATGTGCGAGAAGGTGCAGCCGGCGGCGGCGAGCACGGCTTCGAGGTTCTTGAGCATCTGGCGCGCCTCGGCCTCGAAGCCTCCGGCGGCGAGCTCACCGGTGACGGGATCGATCCCCGTCTGACCGGAGACGTAGAGCCAGCCGTCCACCTCGACGGCGTGCGAGTAAGGTCCGAGCGCGCGGGGAGCGTCGTCGGAGTGGTGAAATCTCATCGTTCGCATTCTCCTCGGGAGGGCCTCAGGAGGGTGACGGCACGTCGGCCGCTCCCTCCTCCAGCACGGCGATGTAGGGCAGGTTGCGGTAGCGCTCGTCGAAGTCGAGGCCGTAGCCCACGACGAAGAGCTTGTCGATCTGGAAGCCGCAGTAGTCGATCCTGACCTCGACCTCGCGCGCCGCCGCCTTGTCGAGCAGCGCGCAGAGCTTGACGCTGCGCGCGCCGCGGAAGCGCAGCAGGTCGAGGATGGTGCGCAGGGTCCAGCCGGTATCGACGATGTCCTCGATCAGCAGCACGTCCTTGCCGCGGATCGACAGGTCGATGTCCTTCTTGATGCGCACCTCCCCGGGGCTGGTGTTGGCGCCGTAGCTCGCGGTCTGGAAGAAATCGATGGCGAGCGGCACGGACAGCCGCTTGAGCAGGTCCACCATGAAGAAGACCGAGCCCTTGAGCACGCCGACGCACACCAGCCGGTCGGACCCGGCGTAGTCGCGGTCCACGTCCCGGGCCAGCTCGGCAACCCTGCGTTCCAGGTCCTCCTGGGAGATCAGGACGCGCACGCGCTGTTTTCCTTTCCCGCCGCTTGGCGTAAACTCGTCAACCTCTATCGGTGAACCCATGACGACCGTTCAGGAGCTGAGCGTCCTCCATCGCCGCTACGCCGACACCTCCCACCGGTTCCGGGCCGGTTGGACCTTCCACCAGTTTCTGCAAAGCCTCGCCAAGACGCTGCTGCAACACGTGGAAGATCCGCATTCCACGGAGTTCCAGGACCTCTACAACGGGCTGAAGGAGATCTCGCAGAACCTGAACGCGTCCGAGTCCGAGAAGGTCCGCCACCGTCTGGAAGCGATCGACCGCCGGCTCACGGAGCTCATCGGAGCGCTCGACGCCGAGGATACCAAAGTCACGCCCGACTTGCTGCGGCAGTTCTTCCGCCGGGTGAAAAATTACGACGAGAAGATCCTCAGCCAGCTCGTCAAGTTCTACCTCTACGTCCAGCGCGACGGCTCCTGGCCGGAGGACCGCCTGGACAAGGTCGATTTCCTGCTCGCCCGCCTCGCCGAGGAGGTGGACGACCGCACCGGCGAGCTGGTGTTGCGCAGCCATGGCCGGCTCAACGAGATCTTCCAGGGTCTGTGGGGCCAGGTGGGAGCGGAGCCTCCCGGCGACCAGGTCGTCGAGGAGCGCCGGGCCGACATCGACGCCCTGCGCCACGAGATGAACGAGGTGGAGAATCTCGACCGGCTGAACGACGGCGGTCTCATCCGCCGTTACCGCGCCCTCAAGCACAGCCTGGGCCGCCTGTACTTCCATCCCGAGCTGCTGCTCGCTGTCCAGGAGACCAACCTGGTCTTCAAGAACCGCATCCAGAAGCTCTACCGCCAGGAGGAGCAGC